>CALCKS010000204.1 GCA_937965895.1 uncultured Campylobacter sp. | reverse complement strand
AATTTCTCGCCGCCAAAGCTTATTTCATCGTTCGGCGCTTTTTGTGATTTATCGGAGTCGGATTCGTTTGAGTTAAATTTAGAGCCGTGTTCAGCCGCGCACGCTTTAAAATTTTGACTCGCTGCCGATTTTAACTTGCCAACGTTAAATTTAACGACGCTTGCCGCATCGCATGCTTCATTTAAATTTTTGCGAGTACATCGCGCTCATCCGCTTGCGACGATACAGAAGCGAGGCTACCCAGCTCGTTTGTCATCCGCGATACGCTACACTCGCTCGTTTGGGTTTGCTTTTGGCGTTATATTATAGTGTTTTTGGTGCGGTATAAAATCTAAAAACTATGGTTTTGAAATTATTTTTAGTGGAATAATTTTATTGTAAAATAAGAATATCCTGAATATATTGTGACTAACGAAATATAGTATAATTTGTTAAAAAATCAATTTATTACTTGCAACTTAATTTTTAGCCAAATTTAGAATAATATAAAATTTAACTTACCACCTAATTATTGTGCTTTAAATTTTAAAAGGATTGGAAGACCAATCCTTATTCATTAATCCATTTGGTTTCTGATATACGATGGCGTTTCTAGCATATTAGTTGCTTCTTCGCTATTGTATCCGCCGCTAACCTTTAGTCTGCTGATTCTTTCATCTAAAATCGGATTTCTTGACTTTTTAAATGCAGCGTCGGGCGTAGAGGCTACGGGTGTGGGTTTTTCCTCTTCTTTGTCTCTAAAGCCGGTGGCTATTATAGTAACTTGAATTTTGTTATTTTCAAAACTCTCGTCGCTTGTTGTACCGAATATGATATCGGCTTCATCGTCTACAGCTTTTTGCACTAGGTTCATAGCTTCCTCGATGTCGCTAAAAGGAGAATCTGGATGATATTTAAAGTGCACTAGAACGCCCACTGCGCCGTTTATGGTAATGTCGCTTAGCAACGGAGATTGTATTGCATTTTTTATTGCTTCCTGGGCTGCGCCTTCGCCTTCTGATTCGCCTATGCCAAGTAGCGCCATACCGCGGTGTTCCATGACTTTTTTGACGTCGGCAAAGTCGGAGTTTATGTCGCTATTTCCCGAATCAAGAACTATGGTACACATACCGCTGACGGCTCGAGCTAAAACGTTATCAACTATTTTAAAACTTTCTTTTATACCAGCTTTTTTGTCTATAAGGGATTTTAGTCTTTGGTTTGGGATTACCACTATAGAATCAGACTCTTTTTTTAGTTCATTTAGTCCTTTTAAAGCCAGGTTATAGCGCTTTTTACCCTCAAAATCAAACGGCATAGTAACGACCGATATGGTTAAGGCGCCGATCTCTTTAGCTGCCTGTGCTACCACCGGAGCTGCGCCTGTACCGGTACCGCCTCCAAGGCCTGATGCTATAAATACGATATCTGAGTACTCAAGTGTAGATTTGATCTCTTCGTAACTTTCCTGGGCGGCTTTGGTTCCTACGTCCGGATTCATACCAGCACCAAGACCTTTTGTGATCTTCTCTCCAAGCTGCAGTTTAGTAAAGGCCAAAGAGCTATCAAGTGCTTTTACATCGGTATTAGCGACTATTAGATCGATATCCATCTCATCGCCTTTTTCTCTAATAATATGATTTATCATATTTCCACCACCACCGCCTACGCCTACTACTTTTATCTTTGCGCCGTATGAAGGCTTTTTCTCTTCTACCATAAAGTTACCCATAGTTGATCCAATCTCCTTTTAAAATAGTTGTGTTATTTTATTCCAAATCACAGAAAAAATATTTGGTTTTTTTTCTTTTTTATTTAAATCTTCATTTAGTTCGTCTTGTAAAGTTCTGTCGTCATCGATTCTTAAATCATCTATATAGTTATCATCTAGAGTACTTCCTCTAAATATTTTATTATCGACTTCTTCGATATTTTTTTTATCTTCGATTTTTACTCCATTATCGTAGACTATATCTTTTAAAATCTTATTTTTTACTACAATCTCGTCTTTATATCGCATTTTCTTTTCAGAGTCGATTTCATAAGGCGTAAAGTAGCCTGCACCGTACATGCAAAGTCCTATCGCACAAGAATTTGCCGGATCTCTTAAAATTTCATATAGCCCTTCCATTTCCTTTGGTCTTGCTATTCGCACCGGCATATTGTCAAATACTGCTATAGCAAGCTCTCTGATGCCTTCAAGCTTAGTCATGCCGCCGGTAAGAACTACGCCTGCGGCTATTGAGTTTTTGTATCCGCTATCTTCGAGCATTTTTGCAAGTATCATTAGCGTCTCTTCGGCTCTTGCATATATGACGTTTGAAATAACATCAAGAGATACTTCCTGCACCTTGCCATCTTCGTTAATAGGCGGGATCTCAACTAGTTCGTTGGCATTATTTAGCAAAATTCCGTAATTTAATTTTATATCTTCAGCTTTTAAAATAGGCGTATGAAGCGCAGCGGATAGATCATTTGTTATATTTGACGAACCTATACCTAAAAATTCGTTATATCTTATCGAATTTCCAGAGTGAATTATCATATTGCAAGTTGCACCGCCCATATCTATAAAAGCTACACCCAAATCTTTTTCATCTTGATTTAGCGTCGCGATAGCCGAAGCGTAGCTGGAAAGTACGATATTATCAGGCTCGACTCCAGCCAAATTTAACGCTTTTCTTAGGTTACTAAGAGATGATTTTTGCGCCATTATGATGTGCGTTTGCACCTCGAGCCTACTTCCATTCATACCCAAAGGGTCCTCTATATGCTCTTGGTCGTCTACTTTGAAATTATAAGGAAGTATATGTAGTTTTTCGTAGTCGCTGTGGATTTGCGCCCTTCGCTCAGACTCGGACATCGAGCGTTGTATCTCTTTTATGCCTATTTCATACGTGGGAACATTTACCACACCGTTACTGTCAACGCTTTTTGTATAGGCTCCCGAGATTGAAACCACTACTTTTTCGTATCTTGTGCCCGCCACTCTTTGAGCGTCTATTAAAGCGCTTTTTATTGATTTTGATGCGAGCTCGATATTTGTTATTACGCCCTTTTTTATACCCTGAGTTTTTGCAGTTCCTATTCCGATTATTTTAAGTCCTGCTTCATCGTGCTGGCCTATCACAGCGCAAATTTGAACAGAGCCTACGTCAATACCTAAAATTTTAGTACTCAAAACAGATGCCTTCTTATTTTTTTGTATAATAATTTGTTACTTGGTAACGCTTGGACAACATGGCTGTTAAATCCCTAATGAGCTCGTTATTTTTCAAGAAGCCTACATTTTGCGTTATTATCTCTTTATACTCTTTCTCTTTTTCGCTATTTGTTAGTTTTTGTTCCGTTATCTCGTAAACTACGGCTTTATCGCCGAGTACAACATAGCCTTTTTTGCCGCCTTTTTCAAAAAGGCGATTGACGAAGATATTAAACTCACCCTCACTTAACCCACCTTCGGCCTTCACAGTATCTCTACTAACAAATCCTATATCGGTACCTTGAAATCCTTTTTCAAGCAACTCTTTTGCTTTTGCTTCTACGATTTCTTTCGTTTTTTGCTCTTTGTAAAGTTCTAAAATTTGCTCTTTTGCCTCGTCAAAACTCATTACTCTAGGCGCTACGATCTCTTTTACCTTTACTATCATATAGCCGTCTTCGTATTCAAACGGCTTTAGGGTATCGCCTTTTTTTGCTAGTTTTAGCTCATCCATCGGCAAGCTTGCATTATCTTCAAATGTAGCTATCGATACGTCCGCTTGCTTCTCGTCTTTCTTAATTTTTAGATACTCTTCAAGGGCGACTTTTTTAGTTTGTTTGAGATTGTAGTCTTTTAGTACTTCATCTTTAACAGCTTCAAATTCTTTTATCTTGTCGTCGCTACCTTTATATTCGTTTTTGTTTTCGTTGTAAAATTCTGTTAGCTCGTTAGTATTTGCATCGCTTGATATAGCTGGGATAAATTTGGTATCAAGCTTAAATTCGGTCATGGTTTTATATTCGTTTTTGTGTTCTTTCCAGAGTTTTTTTACTGCGTCTTCGTCTATTTTTATCTCATCTGCGCCAGCTTCCACAACTTGCATCGAAATTTTGTCCTGCATCAAAAAGCTAGCCGTTAGCATATCTATATCTTGAGCATTTGTAGGCAAATTTAGAGCGTGTCTTAGCTTGTCTAAAAGTATCACGTTTTTTAGGCTTTCTTCATATTCGCTTTCAGTGGTTCTGGCTCTTTTTAAAGTATTTTTGTAAAGCTCTTTGTCAAATTTGCCGTTTGAGTGGAAATTTTGGTCTGCGATGATGTATTTGACTATATCTTCGTCATTTACGCCCAGCCCCAAGTCATCTGCGAAATTTAAAAGCATAGCATCGTTTACTAACGCCTCTAAAGCTAAATTTTCAATGCCTAGCTCGCTTGCATTTTCGTCACTTAGCTGTCCGTCAAAAAGCTGACTATAGTATGCGTGAAGCTGACCGTATCTGTTTTGAAACTCTTGGATACTTATATTTCGATGTCCGACCTTAGCTACCGAGCTAGCTCTACTCGCATTTAGATCGTATGCTCCCCATCCGACGAAGCCTGCTCCGACGAAGGCTATCGTGCTTACCCAGATCGTCACGACGAGGTATTTTCTATGCTTTTGCATCCAAGTTATCATCTAATTCCTTCAAATTCATAAAAATTTTATGCATTATTTTACTGAAATATCGTAAATATCACCTTAAAAACGCGCTTTTTATCGATAAAATTTCAAAAAAATTAACATTTTTAAAGACGTTAGTTTCGTTCAGATTCGTAAAGGCGAGCTATGCTTAGCAATTTGCACGTATTTTCAAGGATTGCGACGTCTTTTGCCAGCTGATACGGAGTCCTGCTGTGTACGTATACGCCGTATCCTTTGATAACCATTATGTTAGTTTTATTCTCTAACATATAGCGATAAATTTCCGTATCCGCGCGCTCATACCAGTCGTCAAACTGTTTTGGATCATAAATCGGGATCTCGTGATGTTTGATATAGCCAAAAAAATCCCTCGGGCGAATAAAAGAATGACCCAAAGTATAAGCCGTTAGGTAGGGTGGCATGGCATAACAGATATATTTGGCTTCGTTTATATTTTTGTATATATTTAGGTGGATGTCCGCGTCTATGCTCGCATCGTTCCAGCGATAATCCCTTTTTGAGTTTAGCATTATGAGATCTTCTTCTTTAAGATTGTCGAAAATCGTCGTTCTTTTATTTATCAAAAAAGAGTCGTGCTGAATTCTAGCTGAAATAGAGCCGTGAAAGACGCCGAAAAAGTTTTTTCTAAACATCGAAAGAGCGATTTTGCTGATCTCGCTTGCGCAGTATTTTAAGTCCATTTTAACCTTTTATAAACTTTTTTTGTTATTATACACAAAAAATAAAGGCTAAATTTGAACTCCCCACACGTTCCCGTGCTACTTAATGAAGTTTTGCAAGCTTTTGAGGATATAAAAAGCGGCGTGATTGTCGATTGTACGCTCGGATACGGCGGGCATTCTAGCGCGATTTTAGAGCAAAATCAAAACGTAAATTTGATAGCCTGCGATCAAGATGAAGAAGCAATCAAATTTAGCTCCGAAAGACTTAAAAAATTTGGCCAAAGAGCGCAAATTTTTAAGAGCAAATTTTCAGAAATTTTGGGCAAAGTAGAACAATCTCAAATCCGCGGTATCCTGGCCGACATCGGCGTTTCGTCGTTGCAGCTCGATAAAAACGAGCGAGGATTTGGCCTAAAGAGCGAAAATTTAGATATGCGTATGGACGCGCAGGCTAAATTTTCAGCTTACGACGTTGTAAATTTTTATAGCGCAAAAGAGCTAGAGCGTATATTTGAGGGCTACGGCGAGCTACCTAGTCCTGCCAAATTTGCCGCCAAAATCATAGAAGCCAGGCAAAGCGGCGAGATAAAAAGCGCCGAACGTCTCGCGCAAATAATCGGGCTAAAGGGCGTAAACGGGCGCAGCGTTAGCGCGGCGACGTTAGCTTTTCAAGCGATCAGAATAGAAGTCAACAACGAGCTAGGTGAACTGCAAAATTTGCTACAAAGCATTGAGGATTCGCAGATCGACGAGTGTATCGTGGCGATAATCAGCTTTCATTCGCTAGAAGATCGTATCGTAAAAAATAAATTTAGGCAGTGGGCGCAAAGCTGCATTTGTCCGCCGCAGGCCCTTAGGTGCACGTGCGGAGGGGATAATGCGCTAGGTAAAATAGTCAGTAAAAAGGCAATAACGCCAAGCGCTACCGAAGTCAAGGCAAATCCGCGCTCAAGCTGCGCGAAAATGAGGATTTTTAAAATTTCAAGAGGTAAAAATGCAAGATAAAAACGAGGTTTTAGAGTTTAGCGGCGGTGAGCAAAAAAAGGAACGAAATTTAGACTATAAAACGCTAGTGACGGCGTATCTGGGGCTTTTTATCGCGCTTGCTTTGTTTTTGCCTAAAATTTACATCACAAATCAAATTTATTATATTAGCCGCGAAATCGGCGATCTAAGCGGCAAACGCGACGTATTGCTCGAAGAAAATAGAGAGCTTCGCCTAAAACTCGAGAGAATGAAATACAAAAATCAAATTTTAGACCCGCTTATTTTGCAATAACTAAATCCCAGCCTCAGACTGCGCGACTAGGCGCTCTAGGACGTATTGCTCCAAGTCTTTGCGCGGGATTTCGTTTTTTACCGCTTCGTTATAGATCATCTCGACTTTGGTGGAGTATTTTTCGTAGCTAAAATACGGAAAATGCACGCTCCAAGCTTTTTTTATAAGCTCTTTGCTAACGGCTTTTCTCGCCCAAATTTTAAACATATCAAAGCCGATAAAAACAGCCGATGTGCCCGCCACAGCGCTAACGATCGAGAGGTGAAAGTCAAGTTTGGTAAAAAGACGGTGCGTCAAAATCAGCAAAACAAAAAACACGACGAAGCATAAAAGCCCGTAAACAAGGTAAGTTCTTGCGTAGCGAAATTTAAAATTTAGCTTGGCAGGATCAATCAACATGCCTTCGTTAAAAAGGCAGTTTGCCTCGAGTAGATCGCGAAACAGCACGGGTTGCTTTGAGATAACGAAGATATTTTCTAGGATTAAATTTTTTAACGCGTTATTTTTCATCTTTTTGATTATCCTTAAATTTAGCCTCAATTATATCAAAAACTTCGTAATCCAAGCTAAAATTTGGACTTAAGGCAACGCTTTTTTAAGAGTATTTGAGCTAAAATTACTTAAATTTTAAGGAGAAAAAATGAACGGAATAGTATATCTAAACGGCGAATTTATAGACGCGGCGGCGGCTAAGGTTAGCGCATTTGACCGTGGATTTATCTTTGGCGACGGCATATACGAGGTCGTGCCGGTGCTAAACGGACGGCTCGTGGATAGAGAGGATTTTTGGGAGAGATTTGAGAGAAGCCTAGCTGCTATCGAGCTAAGCTTGCCGCTTTCAAAGAGCGATTTTGGGGGCGTTTTAGAGGAAGTCGTTTGGCGGAACAACCTAAAAGAAGGCGGCGTTTATATGCAGGTCACCCGCGGCGTCGCCGATAGGGATTTTAAATTTATAAAAGGCTTAAAGCCGACTTGTTTCGTCTTTTGCTACGAAAAAGATATCGTCGCAAACCCTGACGCCGCGACCGGTATCGAGGTTGTTAGCGTCGAGGATATCCGTTGGAAGCGCCGCGACATCAAATCGATCTCGCTTTTGGCGCAGTGCTACGCTAAAGAACAAGCCGTAAAAGCCGGCGCATACGAGGGTTTCATGGTCGAAAACGGCTTTGTGACTGAGGCTACTAGCTCGTCTGCATTTATCATAAAAGATAATATCCTCATAACCAAACCGCTCTCAAACGAGATTTTGCCGGGCATCCGCCGCAAGGTGATTTTAGGTTTTGCCGAAAAGGCGGGGCTAGAGATCAGACAGCGACCGTTTACGATGCAGGACGTTTACGAAGCCGACGAGGTGTTTATCTCGGCTGCGACGCTACCGCTACTGCCCGTAGTCAAGGCCGACGGCAAGCCGATAAGCGGCGGCAAAATCGGCAAATACGTGCCGATGTTAAGGCAGATGTATATAGATAGAATCAAAAAAGAGGCCGGGCTTTAGGCTAAATTCGGCGTTTAAGCCTGCCTTGTGCTTTGCGCGAGGCGGCTTAAAATTTGCCAAATTTGGCGGTTAGCTTACAAAAGTGTTTTGGAAAATTGGGTCGTCAAATTTGGCGCGATGTGTGTTAAATTTAAGCCCAAATTCGTCAAATTTGACTTGACCGATCGGCGGTAAATTTGCCGCCCGAATCGTTAGTAAATTTGAGCCAAAACGCCTGCCTACCATCAAATTTCGGAACTAACGATGAAAAATAAACCCAAAATTTTAATCAGCGCCTGTTTGCTCGGCGAAAACTGCAAATATAACGGTGGCAATAACGAAGACGCTATCCTTGCGGATGCGCTCGCTAAACTTATGCAAATTTACGAGCTCGTCGCCGTTTGTCCAGAGTGCATGGGCGGACTAACGACCCCGCGCGAGCCTGCCGAAATTTGCTCAAACGGACGGGTTTTAACCAAATTTAGCGGTCGCGACGTGACGCGCGAGTTTGTTTTTGGTGCTCAAATTTGCGCCGATATCGCCCGTAAAAACGACTGCAAAATCGCGGTTTTAAAAGAGCGAAGCCCAAGCTGCGGAATCGGATGGATTTATGACGGAAGCTTTACCGGGCAACTCGTTAGCGGCGACGGGATAACCGCAGCGGCGCTAAAAAAACTTGGCGTTCGGGTAGTTGGCGAGAGTGCGCTTGCGGAGCTAAATTTAGAAAAAGAGGCGGAAAATGGCCGAGTGGATAAACCTTAAAGATATAGCGGACGGCGCGAAATTTTACGCCGGGGCGGCGATAAAGATAATGCCGACAGCGCGCGGGCTTGCAGAGGGAAATTTTATCCCCGAAAACGGGCTTGTTTACCTTATCTCGGACAACGCTTCGGACAAGAGCTATTTTAACTGCGTCTGCCTAAGCAAAGGAGAAGAAGGCAACGTGATCTGCCGCCCCTGGCGAGATGGCAACTGCGTGCTTGGAAGCGAGATCAAGCGGATGTTTGAAAGCGAGTTGCAAGAGGCGTTTATAAGTAAAAGAATTAAGATCGCGGCAAATTAAGCAGCAGAGGTTTGTTGGCAAAATTTGCTAGCGAGCGGCGCAAACGTTGTTATAAATTTGGGCGTATAAAATTTCTAGTGCGACTTTGAAAAATTTACCGCTTGAAATTTTATCTAAATTTTGCGGTAAGATTTTCGGAGCCTTTAGGCTTGGCACAATCAAAACGTATCCCTAAAACAAATGCCAAGAAATTTGCAAGCGGCATAAAATTTGTAGAAACGGTAAAAACAACGACGATAAAACGGCAAATAGCCGCCCTAAGTTAAAAATGGCGGGTCAAATTTTATCGTAGTCCGTCTGGCTCGCGCAAAATTTACGAACTACAAAAATTATAAAACGTAGGCTAAACCAAAGTCGCTTCGGCGTCAAATTTAACCGCCCAGCCTATGCCAAAGCTAAATTTACAAACAGCAAAAAGGGTAGCGAGCCTCTTGCAATCGCTTGCAAATTTTCGCCAAATATCAAAAATGCGTAAACGCGAAAATGCCCCGCTTGCCGAAATCAAACCGCCGAATTTAACCGCTTTACTAAAAATTTAGCCGAATTTGACGGCAAATCTAAGTACGGTTTAGCTCAAATTTGCCACCGAAGTATAGATTTTTCGTGTCGTCTGCTTTAAATTTTACGCCAAAAAGCGACAAAGCAAAAATTTATTCGCACCGTCTTGATCGGAGCTTAAATTTACGGTCTGCGACGACTCTGTCCGCCAAAAGTAGCGATAAATTTGGGTCCAATTTACGCAAATTTATCTTAGATACCCAAATTCCGGTCTATACTCGAAGTGCATCGTATCAAAGCTCACCCAGCGCCCGCCCCAGATGAAGCCGTGCTTTTCAAATACGCGCACGATCTCTTCGGGGATTTGATTGCGGTAGCGGCCGTCCTTACTCCAGCGCCAGTAGTCGCTCTTGTCGGTATTTATGTCGATCGCGATGCCGTAGGAGTGGGAGCTCTTGCGCTTTGTACCCTCGATCACGCGCCAGTTAAACGTACCTGATGGATTATCGAGAAATTTTAGCAGCTCAGGTTTTTGCGCCACTAGCGCGTCAAGCTCGTTTGAAACGGCTTGCAGAGCGGTTGCCGCGCCGTTTTTGGAGTTAAATTTAAACGTCTTGCCGCCGTGATTTTTTAGCCAAACGACATCGGTTAAATTTGCCTTCACTTCCGCCTCGCTCGCGCCGTAAATTTTATCCAAAAGCTCGTAGTTTCGGTATCTGCCCGCGTCATTGCTAGGTAGCGCCAAAGGCTTAAATAGCGGATAAGGCTGCGCAAAAGTATCCTCGACGTCGGCAAGATTTAGCAGATGCGCCGTGTCCTTTGCCTCGCCGTCATCAAATTTGACCTTACTGCCGTCCGCAAAAATCACCTCGTTGCCGACGATTTTCACGCCGTAAGCTTTTTCGATCGCCGATTTTTTCGCGCGCTGCGCCTCCTCGCCGCTAGCTATTTCAAAGGTGTTCATGGAGTTTATCCGCGAAACCAGCAAACGTTTTGGATCGATGTCTGAGACGTCCGAGCCTATTTTTAGCGTCGTAATCGCTATGCCGCCGATCATGGCTCTACCGTTATCTTTCGTGCGGATACCCCAGACGTCGTGCACGGCGAGCGGTTCGTCGCCGCGCATACCCGCATAAAGCATGATGTGTCCATTCATATGAAACAGCGTTCTATACGGCACTGCCTGCGTTTTGATGACATTTAGTTTTTCTTCCGCGCTTAGATTTGCCAGGCTTACGACCTTGCCGATTTGGCCTTGAGCCTTTGAGTTTCGCGGCAACCACACGCCAAAGCTACCGAGAAAATCCTGCAAAAACAGCGAGCAGTCGCGCTTGCCGCCAAACCCGCCCCAGCCGTAGCTTTGCCCCAGTAGCGATGACACCAGCGCCCTTACGTTTTCATCGCTAAATTTAAGCGGAAAGCGGCTCGCGCTTTGTTTTGAGATCTCGTAGTTTCTTATCCCGCTTTGGGTTTGAATTTTGCCGTAAAATTTAAACTGATCCTCGCTTTGAAACGGCAAAATCGCGCCTATGCGTCCGTAAAATAAAAAGTTGCCGTTTTTGTCGTAGACGGGCTCTTCATCTTTAATGATGCTTAGAAATTTAGAGTTTTTTAGCTCGCGCACGCCGTCTGCGCTTAAAATTTTGATTTCGGTCGATTTCACCCAGGCCCATGCGGCGTCGCTACCCACAAACGCCCACGCGCCGTCGGCCGAAAAGTGCGAAACGTAAAGCGGATAGCCTATCGAGACGAAAGAGAGCTGAGCGTAGTCAAACGGTAGTCCCTCGCCTGCGCGTACGGGATTATAGAGTATGGCCTCGTCGGTCGGTAGGTTTCGCAGGCTAGTATTTGCCGTCGTTATCGCAGGTAGAGAAACCTTGCCAAAGCTCTCTACGCTAGCGTTTTTGCGCACTTTTTCAAACCATTCGTTTGGTATTTTGCGCATATTTGAGAAATAATACTGCCTTTTTGCCGTGTTTTTATAGTAATCTAGCGCCCAAAACGCATCTTTTGCAGTGGTTGAGGGCGCTTTTAGATCAAGCGCGCTAAAGCGTTTTTGCAGTAGAGTTTCGCCGCTACTTTGCGCTTCAAAAGGCAGTATCGGCAGCGCATTTGCATTTTGATCGACGTCAAATTTTAGATAGCTGATGTGGCCTAAATTTTCGTCCGCACTCTCCTCGGGCATATCGTATGCGGGCGCGGCGTTAGCGCCTTGATCCGGTAAATTTACCGCGCTTGGCGCATCTTTTGGCGATGCGCAACCGCCTAGCATTACTAACGCTACCGCCGTAGAAAGCATAAATTTATTAATTTTCAATCTCACTCCTTAAAAATAAGCTATAATTTTACAAAAAATTAGGGAAATTTGTGCTAAACCAGCTCTTAGAAATATTAGAAAGATCAAACGTTTTTCTCACCGGGCGCGGCGGCGTGGGCAAAAGCCACCTCACGCAAGCAGTCATTAAGCACTATAAAAGCGAGCTAAAAAACGTCGTCGTGCTTGGCAGCACCGGCATCGCGGCGGTAAACGTCGGCGGAGTGAGCGTGCATAGTTTTTTTAAATTCGGCATTTGCTCAAACCTTGAGGAGCTGCGCGGCTACGACCGCAAACAGCGCGGAAAGCTTGGCGAACTAAAAAAGATGCTAGACGTCTGCGATCTCATCGTGATAGACGAAATTTCGATGATCAGCGCGGGGCTAATGGATATGATTTATTACCGCCTGATGAGCTCGAAATTCGTCGGGCGCGTGATGCTCGTGGGCGACTTTTACCAGCTGCCGCCCGTGCGAAAAAACGGCGATGACGGTAGCTCGCTCTTTAAATTTCTCTATGCTTTCAACTCTAGCTCGTGGCATGAATTTGAGTTTAAAAATATCGAGCTAGTCGTCTCAAAACGCACGAAAGATAAGAAATTTTACGATATCTTATCCATGCTTCGCGTTGGGCGACTGAGCGAAGAGGTATTTAGCTATATTGAAAATTTACGCGTGCCAAGCGTGCAGGTAGATGGCGATACCAGCGTGCTTTTTGGGCGAAATTACGAAGCGGACGACCTAAACAACAAGATGCTCTCTAAACTGCCAGCGCCGCTTGAAAGAGCCGAAGCGCTAGTGGAAATTTACGATGAAAATTTAAACGAAAACGCACTGGATCGCTGGATCGCAAATCTTTACGCTCCTGAAATTTTAAATATAAAAATCGGCGCGAAAGTTATATTTACAGTAAATAAATGGGGCGAATATTATAACGGCGAGCACGGGCAGATAATGCAAATTTTAAAAGAAAACGGCGAGATAAAAAGCGTCATCGTGCAAAAAGCTAACGGCGAGATCGTCGAGGTTGAGCGCGCGAGATTTGACATGAGCGAGTTTGTGATGGCGGGCGAGCATCTAGAAGAGCGCGCGAGGGCGTCTTTGACGCAGTTTCCGCTAAAGCTAGCCTATGCGATCACGATCCACAAATCCCAAGGCATGAGCATCGAAAATTTAGTCTGCGACCTAAGTCATATCTTTGCCAACGGTCAGCTCTATGTCGCGCTCTCGCGGGCGATCGATCCAAAAAAGCTTAGGATATTTTACGGCAAAAGTCGGCCGTTTAGAGAGTATTTGCAAAGCGTCGTTAAAATAGACGAAGAGGTCGAGAAATTCTATCTTGAAAACAAATTTGAAAACATTAAGGAAGACGTATGAAAAAGATTTTTGCGCTGGCTTTTGCCGCGGTTATGGCCTTTGCCGAGACGCTAAATATCGACAACTTTGAAACCGATCTGTACTCCAGAGACGCCAAAAGCTCGATCAAAAAAGTAAGTATAAGCCTGCGTCTGGAGGGGCGCGACGTCGTGGATAACGAAGCCTACGTGCTTGACGCGCTAAACGTCGTTATCGGTAGCTTTTACGTCGAGGATCTGCTAACGTCGCTCGGCAAGGAAAAATTTAAAGACACGCTAGCAAAATACACCGCCAAAAAGCACTCGGTAGATATCGACGAGGTGCTCATCATCTCGCTAAAAACCGTGCGCGAACCAAATATCGAAGAGCTGCTTGAAGCGCTAAAAAACGTCAAAGCTACGGGCTCAAAAAGATCGCAAAAAGAGCAGGTCGAGGATATATTGAGGGGAAATAAAAACCAGCTTAAGCCGATGGATTTAAATCAGATAGATGATTTTGGCAAGGATTTTGGCGAGCGGTAAAAATTTGGGATTAAATTTGTAAATTTTACGCACCAAGACCCGAGTCTCGGCGGTGCTAAATTTTGTTTGGTCAAATTTGGATTTTAGTCTTTATTGTTAAGGGGGAAGGGGCTTGAATTACGAAGTCGCTCCCTTCCCCCTTAAAAATCCCCCAACCCCTACGACGTGAGATGTGGCGACATAGCTTTGCTGGCGCAAAGCGTCGCTGGGGTTTAGAAACTAATTTTGTTTGTCAATTTGCATTTTCAAGATATGGGTTTCGATGGATAAAATTTGAGGCTAAATTTGCAAATTTGATTAAATTTGAGTTTTTAAAATTTGAACGCAAGACGATAAGGCGAAGTATCACGAGATGATTTTTAATGTTGTTGTAGTTTTTGCGACTAAGGCTAACCGAGTGGGTTGCCACAGGAGCAAAAACAAAACTCATTAAAAAGCACTCACGAGACAAGCCGCTTTTTGAGAGAGTTTATTGGTTTATGACGTCATAATACGATGGTATCACCGGCGTCAGCAAATCATCGCTTATCTTAAAATCCTTTTTCGTGTTGCTCAGAGTGATTTTGATTTTATTACCGAGCTTATCCTCGTAGTCGATCCTTGTCGGGATGTAGTTTTTGACTGTGATTAGATACTCCACGCCGTCGTATTTGGCCTTGTAGAGCGTATCGGTGATTTTAACGGCGTTTCTAACGACGTCGATTAGATTGGGCGCCTTTTCAAATTTTGAGATGATTACTTGTTCGAGCGCATCCTCGATCACGACTACGCGATTTTTATCAAAGTAGATTTTTTTAGGCGTCGGGCGCTCGTAGATCCAGTAGGCGCGGTTGTTACTTTTTGCGTAAAATTTACCGAAATAATCAACCGTTTCGTTCTCGCTCGTGATGGTTTGTACGAAGTCGCTTTGAAGCGTGACGAAATTTAACGTAACTGCGAAAGCCGAGGCGCAAAAGAGCAAAAATGCTAAAATTTTTTTCATATATTTTCCTTTATCGGGCGAAATTCTAGCTAAGTTTAAATAATAAAATGTTAAAATCCAAGCTTTAACAAAATTTAAAAAGGCTAAAAATGATAACGGCGTTTATGCAAAAGATATTCGGTACGAAAAACGATAGGGAAGTAAAAAAATATTTCAAACGAGTCGCCTACATAAACTCGCTTGAAAGCAAATATCAAGCGATGAGCGATGATGATCTGAAGGCAAAATTTAATGAATTTAAAGCGCAGGTGCAAAACGGAGAAAAGAGTCAAGACGAGCTGCTAGACGAGGTGTTCGCCATCGTGCGCGAGGTCGGTAAAAGGACGCTAAATATGCGCCATTTCGACGTTCAGCTAATCGGTGGCATGGTGCTAAACGACGGCAAGATCGCCGAGATGAAAACGGGCGAAGGTAAAACCCTCGTAGCAAGCTTGCCCGTCGTTTTAAACGCAATGAGCGGCAAGGGCGTGCACGTCGTGACCGTAAACGACTACCTCGCCAAACGCGACGCGACGCAAATGGGCGAAATTTATAAATTTCTAGGTCTTAGCGTCGGCGTGATACTAGGCGGAGAATACGACGACGCAGCGCGCAAAGCGGCATACGATAGCGATATCACGTACGGTACGAATAATGAATTCGGCTTTGACTACCTACGCGATAATATGAAAATGGATTTCAAAGATAAGGTGCAAAGAGAGCATAACTTCGTCATCGTTGACGAGGTCGATAGTATCCTCATCGACGAGGCCAGGACTCCGCTCATTATCTCGGGTCCTACGAATCGCACGCTAGACGGCTACATCAAGGCAAACGAAGTCGCGCGCCAGATGAAGCGCGGCGAACCGCCTGCGACTCCGCAAGAAAAGGCCACGGGCGACTTTGTCGTTGATGAGAAAAACCGCACGATAGCGATCACCGAAGAAGGCATCTCAAAGGCTGAAAAGCTCTTTGGCGTGGCAAATCTCTACGACATGGAAAACGCGATTTTGAGCCACCACCTAGACCAAGCTCTAAAAGCGCACAATCTCTTTGAAAAGGACGTTCACTACGTCGTTCGTGACGGGCAAGTTGTCATCGTGGACGAATTTACGGGGCGTCTTAGCGAAGGACGAAGATTTAGCGAGGGCTTGCATCAGGCGCTCGAGGCTAAAGAGGGCGTAAAGATCCAAGAAGAGAGCCAAACTCTAGCAGATATTACATTTCAAAACTATTTTAGACTTTACAAAAAACTATCGGGCATGACGGGTACGGCGCAGACGGAGGCGACCGAGTTTTCGCAAATTTACAAGCTTGATGTCGTATCGATCCCGACAAACGTGCCGGTAATCAGAAAAGACAACAACGATCTCATATATAAAACCGAAAATGAGAAATTTAAAGCCGTCATCGACGAGATCAAAAAGGCTCACGACCGCGGTCAGCCCGTACTCGTGGGTACCGCCTCGATCGAAAAGAGCGAAAAGCTGCATAACCTGCTAGTAAAAGAAAAGATCCCGCACTCCGTGCTAAACGCTAAAAATCACGAAAAAGAAGCCGAGATCATCGCTCAAGCCGGCGCTCGCGGCGCGGTTACTATCGCGACGAATATGGCCGGACGCGGCGTAGATATCCGTATCGACGACGAGGTGCGAAACCTAGGCGGTCTATACATCATCGGCACCGAAAGACATGAAAGCCGCCGTATCGACAACCAGCTGCGAGGCCGCTCGGGACGTCAGGGCGATCCTGGAGTGAGCCGCTTCTACCTAAGCCTTGAGGATAATCTACTTCGGATATTCGGCAGCGACCGCATAAAAGCGATAATGACGCGCCTTGGTATCGAAGAGGGCGAAAGCATCGACTCGAAAATGGTCACTAGAGCCGTCGAAAATGCGCAAAAAAAGGTCGAAAGCCTGCACTTTGAAGCGCGAAAACACATCCTCGAGTACGACGACGTCGCAAACGAGCAGCGAAAAACGGTGTATAAATTTAGAAACGAGCTACTTGATCCAAATTTTGAAGTCGGCGAAAAGATCAAGCAAAATCGCGCCGAGTTTGTCGAGCACCTACTAGCTCAGGCTGAAATTTACGCAGGCGAGCCAAAGAGCGAATACAATCTCGAAAAACTAAGCTCCGTGATAATCTCAAACGGCGCGTTCATGCAGCCAGACGAGCTAAAAGATCTCGACTACGCCGAGCTTGTTAAGAAGATAACAGCTAAATTTGAGTCCGACTACGAGGAAAAAATGGGCGTCATAGGCGAAGATCAGCGCAAATACCTAGAAAAGGTGCTTTGCCTACAAGTGCTAGACACTGCGTGGCGCGAGCATTTATATCAGATGGACATCCTAAAAACCGGCATCGGACTGCGCGGCTATAACCAAAAAGATCCGCTCACCGAGTATAAAAAAGAGAGCTTTAATCTCTTTATGGAGCTCGTTAGCCGCATTAAATTTGAAAGCATCAAGCTCCTAACGGCCGTACGCTTAAGCTTCTCCGAGCCTACAGAGTCTGCGCCGCAAGAAGCGCAAGATACCGAGATTGCTAGAGTGCCCGAGAGCGAAGAAAAGCCCGGCAAAAAAGTATCCAGAAACGACCCATGCCCGTGCGGAAGCGGCAAAAAGTACAAAGACTGCCACGGCAAGAGCGGCCCTAAAAAAGGAGCTTTTGCTGAGGATTGGGATAAAATTTAGCTTTGGGGTTTTGGCGGCGGTTTGCTAAATTTTGCATTTAAGTTAGCCGCCGTTTTTATAGCGGCGCGAAGTCGTAAATTTAACGCCTAGCTTTTGCAAGCGGTTTAAAAATTTGGCGTCAAATTTACACGGATATTCAAATTTGAATTTTAGATCGCACTTGGCGCAAATTTAAAATAAGATCAAGCGAAACAAAAATAGCGAGCAAGTCAAAGCCCAAATTTAAACAACGGAAAATCAAATGAGCCTAACCAAATATCTACTTTTTAAATATCTACGGTTTGATAAAACCCAGCCATTTATCATGCTTTCGGCGCTGCTAGCATTTCTAGGTGTGGGCGTCGGGCTCATGGTGCTCATCGTTGCGATGGCGATCATGAACGGCTTTGACAAGGAATTTGAGCGCAAACTTTTTACCATGAACTACCCGATCACGATCCTCTCTGCCATACGCGGCAACATCGACGAGAGCGATGTTAACGAACTAAAGCAAAAGTTTCCGAATCTCAAATTTAGCCCATATATCATGAGTCAAGTTATCATAAAGGGGGCGAATAGCTTTGAGGGCGGACTGCTTTTTGGCGTAAATTCAGCCGACGAAAAGCAGATAAACTCGG
>CALCKS010000203.1 GCA_937965895.1 uncultured Campylobacter sp. | reverse complement strand
TCTTGCTAACCTTATCCCAGCCAAAAAACATAATGGCAAAAAATGTACTCTCCATAAAAAATGCGAGCAAGCCTTCTATCGCAAGCGGAGCGCCAAATATATCGCCGACAAACCAGCTGTAATTTGCCCAGTTTGTACCAAACTCAAATTCCATAATGATGCCAGTAGCCACACCGATAGCGAAATTTATACCAAAGAGCTTTAGCCAAAATTTCGTTATCTCAAGCCAGGCATTGTCGCCAGTTTTGACATATATCGTCTCCATAATGGCGATGATAAAACTTAGCCCCAAAGTAAGTGGGACAAACAAAAAGTGGTAAATGGCAGTCAGCGCAAACTGAGCCCTAGACCAGTCAACAAAATCCATCTCAGACATTTTATTCCTTTGTTAAATTACGAATTACAAATTCGCTTTTTTCTTCGTCGGTTTGAAATTTGGTATTTAGAGTCTCGTTAAAGATGAAGGCTTTTAAAATTCCAAACATGATGATAAGCTTTATTATTATGAGAAGCCATAATTTTTTGCCTATTTTCATGTTTTTAAAGCCCTCTATATATAAAGAGGCAATGATGTTTAAGTAGTTTTTTATCATAGTTTTTGAAGTCTATAACAAAAAGACTTAAAGAATAATTTTTAAAATTTATACGATTAATGCCTTACTAAATATTTAAGGGGTATAATCCGCAATTAAAAAATAAATAAATTTAAGGAAATTTAATGGCAAAAGAGACGAAGTATATTTTTATCACAGGTGGCGTTTTAAGCTCACTTGGAAAAGGCATCGCAGCTGCGTCTATTGCGACTCTTTTAAAAAATTCCGGCTTAAAAGTAAGTGTTTTAAAAGCTGATCCATATATCAACGTAGATCCTGGCACGATGAGCCCGCTAGAGCATGGCGAAGTTTTTGTTACAGATGATGGTGCAGAGACAGATTTGGATTTGGGGCATTATGAGAGATTTTTAGATGAGAGCCTAAGTCAGGATAATAACTTCACAACAGGTAGAGTTTATAGCTCGGTTATCGAAAAAGAGCGCCGTGGCGACTACCTTGGAAAGACTATTCAAGTGATCCCTCACATCGTTGGCGAGATCGTTGATCGCATAAAAAAAGCAGGCGAGGGCAAAGATGTGCTAATCGTTGAGATCGGTGGAACCGTTGGCGATATCGAGGGACTACCATTTTTAGAGGCGATAAGGGCGCTAAGAGTAGAAGTTGGCAAAAAAAGAGCGCTAAATATCCACCTAACGCTTGTACCATTTATCAAAGTAGCTGGCGAGCTAAAGACAAAGCCAACCCAGCATAGCGTAGGTGAGTTAAGACGTATAGGCATAACACCAGATATCATCATCTGCAGATCTGAAATGCCACTAAACCGCGAGCTAAAAGATAAGATCGCAGCAAGCTGTGGTGTTGAGAAAAACTGCGTCATAGAAAGCTTAGACAGCGCAAGTATCTATCAAATTCCACTTTCATTTTTAAAGCAAGATATATTAACGCCGATCGCTGAAAATTTAGGCTTTAATGAGCTAAAACCAGACATGGCAAAGTGGGATAGCCTAGTAAAAAGAATAATCGCTCCAACAAATGAAACTACAATAGCATTTGTGGGTAAATATATTGACCTAAAAGAGAGCTACAAGAGCTTAACTGAGGGCATTATCCACGCTGGAGCAAATTTGGATGCTAGGGTAAATTTACGCTGGATAGATAGCGAAAAGATAGAAGAGAACAATGTAAATGAGCTTTTAAAAGACGTAGATGGCATCTTAGTGGCTGGCGGCTTTGGCGAAAGAGGCGTTTTAGGCAAGATGCAGGCTATAAAATTTGCTCGTGAAAATAAGATCCCTTATCTTGGAATTTGCCTTGGTATGCAGCTAGCACTAATTGAATTTGCAAGGGATGTTTTGGGCTTAGAGGATGCAAATTCTATGGAATTTGACAAAGAGTGCAAAAACCCTATCATCTATCTAATCGATAGCTTTATCGACGCTCACGGCAAAAAACAGATAAGAACGCACACAAGCCCACTTGGCGGCACGATGAGGCTTGGAGCATATAACTGTGAGATAAAACCAAAGACACTTCTAGCTGAAATTTATGGCAATGCAAAGATCGTAAAAGAGCGCCACCGCCACCGCTACGAGGCAAATCCAAAATATAAAGAAATTTTTGAGAAAAATGGTCTTTTGGTAAGCGGTGAGAGCGATGGGCTGATAGAGGCTATCGAGCTAAAAGGCCATCCGTGGTTTGTGGGCGTGCAGTGTCATCCTGAATTTACTAGCCGTCTAACTAAGCCAAATCCTGTGATATTAGGCTTTATAAAGGCAAGTTTAGAAAACGTCAAATCTTAATTTTAGAGCCATCTGGCTCTAAAAATTCTTTTAAAATTTTGCTGTTTTTATTAAATTATTTATCAAATAAATCCCACTACTTGTCATAAATTTTTAAGGAGAAAAATGAAAACTCTAATCATCTTAGCACACCCTGATATCCAAAACTCGGTCATAAACAAGCGCCTGCTGAAAGAAGCTCTCAAAGAGCCGCAGCGCTTTAGCGTTCATGATTTGACACAGGTTTACGCAGGCGGCAACATCGACGCCGCGCGCGAGCAAGAGCTCATCAGAGCCCACGACGCCCTCGTTTTGCAGTTTCCGCTTCATAACTTCTCCTGCCCTCCGATTTTAAAATCATGGATCGACGCGGTGATGACGCACGGCTTTGCCTATGGGCGCGGCGCGGACGGTATCGCGGGGCGCAAGGTCGCGCTAGCCGTGACTGCGGGTATCAAAAAGAGTGACTACTGCCCGCAAGGACGCTATCATTTTAGCTTGCGCGAGGTTCTTACGCCGTTTGAGCTTGCGTTTAAATACTATTTTCACGCCGATTACCGCGACTTTTTCGCATTTTACGGCGCCGAGGAGACTCCGGGCGTGGACTATGTATCAAGCGACAGCGAAATAGAACGCGGCGCCAGAGAATACGCGGAGTTTTTGAAAAATTTGGAGTAAATTTTTACAAAAATGGTTTAAACTTTATGGTATAAACCATTTAAAAATTTATAAATTTGATTGTATAAATTTTGCTAATACTTACCATTTTTGGTGTGCCAAATTTGTAAAGACTATCAATTTAACAAAGCTTTTAAGCTTGCTATGAGCCCTAAAATCTTACTTTCATTTAAAATTATAAGAAATTAAATTTCAAAAAGATATAATCCAAGCATTCAAAATAAAGACGAAAGATTGCGATGAAAAAGAAGTATTTTTATAGCCAAATTTTTGGCAATATGGGTGTAAATTTAAGTGAACAAGCAGCATTAAATAAAGTTGGTAAGTTCTTTAAAAATTCTTGCCAAAACCATGCTAAATAAAGAGGATATAAGGAATTTACTAGCGCATAGATTTTGTAACGACATACATAAAAAAATTAGTGAAATTCCGACACCAAGTGCCTTAAAAGATATTTACAAAGGTGCTAACCGCATAAAAGAAGCGATCGAAAAAAACGAGCGCATAGCCATTGTGGGCGATTATGATGTTGATGGTGTTGTTTCGAGCGTAATTCTGGCCGAGTTTTTTGATGATCTTGGCGTGAAAGACTACCTAGTAAAAATTCCAAATAGATTTAAAGATGGATATGGGCTAAATCCTGAGATAATAGACGAACTCTCAGCCGATGTAAGCTTGATTATCACCGTTGATAACGGCATCTCTGCAAACGATGCGGCCATTATTTGTAAAGAAAAAGGCATCGATCTTATTATTACTGATCATCACATGCCACCAGCTGTTCTCCCAGAAGCTTATGCGATCATTAATCCAAAACAAGAAGACTGCAACTTTCCAAATATCGAAATTTGCGGTGCTGAAGTGGCATGGTATTTGGTTGGCGCGCTAAAGGATGTTTGCAAGCTAAACTACGATATGAGTAAGTTTTTAGAGCTTTTAGCTATCGCGATAATCGCTGATATGATGGAGCTAAGAGATATGAATAGAATGCTTGTTCGCCTTGGCATTTGTAAGCTAAATGCGTCTAAGCGTTCCGCATTTCACGCTATAAAAGAGTTTTATGGTAAGGAAAAATTTGAGTGTGATGATATTAGCTTTCTTATAGCTCCGCTTATAAATTCAGCCGGACGCATGGACGATGCGATGAATTCATTTAATTTTTTGCGTGCAAAGAGCATCGAAGAGGCTTACAACTACCTTGATACCATTATCGAATTTAACAACTCCAGAAAAGAGGAAGAGCGCCAACTCTTTGAGTGCTCGCTAAAGGACGTAAAAGAAGACGATGAAGTTATCATTACTTGGGGTGAGCAGTGGCATGAGGGCGTGATAGGCATCGTAGCTAGCCGCCTAGCAAAGCACTTTGCAAAGCCAGCTATCGTCTTTAGCATCGATAAAGGTCGTGCAAAAGGCAGTGCTAGAAGCATTGGTAAGCTTGATATCTTATCTCTCATAGCAAGCCACGAAGATCTGCTAACAAGCTACGGCGGTCACAAAGGAGCGGCTGGACTTACGCTTGCACCTGAAAATTTGGTGAAATTTAAAGAAGCGATAAATAAAAGTTGTTCTTGTTTAAATATGCAAGAGTGCAAAAGCTCGGACGAGCTACTTGGCGACATAATGCCAAGCGAGATAGACTTTGAACTGCTTGAAATTTTAGAATTTTATGAGCCATACGGACAGAAAAATCCACGTCCAGTCTTTAAGATAAAAAATGCTCTTGTTAAAAATGAAAGACTTATAGGTAGAGATCAAAATCACCTAAAGCTCATCTTGCAAAAGGATAATAAAACACTTGAGGCTCTATTTTTTAACTTTACAAGACATGCTAGAGTTGGCGAGATGATAGATATTATCTTTTGTATATCAAAAAATTCATTCCGCGGACTTGTTACTCCACAACTACTCATAAAAGAGATTTTATAAATTTTTATCTCGGTTTTATAATGCTAAAATTTTAATGAAACCGAGATCGCTTCGGCTTTAATTCACAAAAATCGTTTCTTTATATATTTAATGCAGTCCAACTAAAATAATACTATTTGACTCAAATTTCTGTATTGTAAAATTAATGTTATATAAATATTTATACTTTATTTAAGTTTGTTTTTGCTTTAATTTCAATTTTAAATATTAATTTCATAGGACTAAACATGAAAATTTCTTACGTTTTAGCATTTGCTTTAGTACCAAATTTAATGCTTGGTGCTGATGAAACGATAGACTTGGCTCCGGTTACCGTTTCCGCAAAGATACAAAAGTCCGTTCTTGACGAACCGACAAAGGCTCAAATAGTAGGCAAAGGCGCGATACTAGAAAACGGCGACATCGCTAAATCGCTTTTAAATTTGAGCGGCTTTACGATGGAACGTAAGGGCGGAGGCGGCAGCGAGGTTTATTACCGCTCGCAGACGGCGGCCAGACTGCCGGTATTAATCGACGGTAGCACGCTAAACGGCGGTTGCGGTATGCGCATGGATACGCCCATCACTTACATCTCGGCGCAAAACTACAGCTCGGTTCGCATCGTAAAAGGTCCGCAAGACGTAAGATACGGCGCGCTCATTAGCGGCGGTATATTTTTCGATAGAGAGATAGCAAGGCTATCAAAACCGAGCTTCGGAGGAAACGTAAGCGTGCTGGGCGGTAGTTTTAGAAGATTTGAAACTGCCGCGGACGTAGCGGCGGGCAACGAGCTGGGCAGTTTAGAAATTTCCGGCGGACACTACCAGAGCGGCGATTATAAAAGCGGCGACGGACAGAAAATGCATACGCACTATAAACGCAACAGCGTCTCGATCGTAGGCACGCTAACGCCCACGGAAACTACGGCCTTACAGTTAAGCGCGGATCTAGGCGATGGCGAAGCGGCGTATGCCGATAGGATGAGGGACGGCATACAGTTTGACCGTAAATCTTTCGGACTCAAATTTGAACAAGACGTCGGCGAGCATAAGATCAGGCTAAGCTCATACTATCATCAAATCGATCACATAATGGACAACTTCACCATGCGTCCGGTGGTGCCGGGCGTTGGACGTGGCAAGGGATATAGCATCAGCCATCCGATACGAGATATGTATGGCTTTAAGGTTGAGGGAGAGTTAAATTTCGATAATCTAACGAGCTACCTTGGTGCTGGATATTCGCAGGATACATTTAAATGGCGAGGTGCTGGTACTGGCGGAGCCGGCGTGCCTAAAGCCGTTATGGACGCCGCCCTATCAAAGCCGCACGTAAAAGAGCGCAAGGTAACGTATAAAACTATATACACTCAAAACGAATACATCCTTGAAAACGACTACGGGCTTTTTGGCG
>CALCKS010000202.1 GCA_937965895.1 uncultured Campylobacter sp. | reverse complement strand
CAAGATCGTATTTGTAGAGATGAAACGAGCCAAAAAGAGCCTAAGCAGGGTATCGGACGAGCAAGAGGATTGGGTAGATACTATCAACTGCTACGGCTACGCAAAAGCTAGAGTTTGCTACGGCTCGGGCGAGGCGATAGATTTTATCAAGAGCGAGCTAGGGAGAAAATAGTGGCAAAGATAACAAACGAGATAAAAGAGAAAATTTTAGCCGATTTTCATACGGGTAAATTTAGCCAAAGAGAGCTAGCAAAAAAATACGGCGTATCAAATGGAACGGTAGCAAATTTGCTTAAAGGATTGACGCCCGAAAATGAGCGCTTAGTTGAAGCTCAAATAACGTTATTGTCGGCGCAATCTCAAAAAACGGAAGTAGAAATGAGCAGTATTTTGAGCGCGGCCAAAGATGAAGCGTATAACCGCGGGCTGATTTTTAATGCTACTCAAAAAAACCTAGCCAAAATAACCCAAATGCTAGATAAAAACACCAAATACGAAAAAGTGGGCGTCGGCGACGGGGTGCAAAATTTCGAGCCGGTGGAGTTAAACGCAAACGACTTCAAAGCCTTGCAAGACGCGATAGATAAAGCAAGTCTAACGCTAGGCGTAAATCAAAGAACGTCAAGCACGACGATAAATAACGCCAACGTGCAACAAAGCGAGGAAACTAAAATCGTGATAGAAAGGCGGGAGCTAGCAGATGAGCGAGATTAAACTTAATCTAAAATACGCTCCTTGGCAGCGCGAGGTATTTTTTGAGAATGGCGCGAAATTTACCACGATAGAAAAAGGCAGACGTTGCGGCTTTACGAAAGGTATGGCTAACGCTTGTATCGAGTGGCTACTCGAGGGCAAAAAAATACTTTGGGTCGATACGGTGGCGGGCAACCTACAAAGATACTACGAAAGATATTTTTTGCCCGAGCTAAAACAGCTTCCAAAAGAGCTGTGGAAATTTCACGCGCAGGATAAAAAACTCACGATAAACGGCGCGTATATGGATA
>CALCKS010000201.1 GCA_937965895.1 uncultured Campylobacter sp. | reverse complement strand
CAGGCCCCCAAGCCACCTCCCAGTAGTATCCGTCCGGATCGGCAAAATACGCGTGATATCCGCCCCAAAACGTATCTTGTGGCTCCTTGACGATAGTTCCGCCCGCCTTTTTTACTAGCTTTATGACGCTATCCACATCCTCTTTGTTTTTTACGTTATAGGCTAGCGTGATGCCGGCAAATCCGCTTCCTCTGGGCGGATCGTTTTCGTCTATATCTCGAGCCAGCGCGTCTAGCGGATAGAGCTCAAATTTGGTCCCAGGCGTATTAAAAAAACATACGGGCGGATTGTCCTCTTTGCAGTCCGTCTCGTAACCTAGGCCGTCTTTGTAAAATTTGAGCGCTCTTTGCATGCTTCGCACGCCTAGGCAGATGCAGGTTATTTTATTCATTTTAGCCTCCGGTATTTTGGTTTATTATATCATTTTGACGGTAGCGGTTTGAGTCAAACTTGATGTTATCAAACGAAATGGGCGGTTGTGCGGGCTTTAAAAATGCGAGTAAAATTTCAAAAAGCTAAATTTTATCCCCGTTTTGCATCTCAAATTCGTAAGCTTCATTTAAGATACGCACGAGAGTGTCGGATAGATAGGGCTGAACTAGCGTCCAAACGCGGATTTTCGGGTTTAAATTTACCGCCGCGTTCGTGGTTTTTAGCACGACTAGCGCGATCTTTTTTTCTATCAAAAGCGTAGCTAGAGCGCCATCTATCTCGCGCAGCAGGCTCTCCTCGATAAAGACGACGTTAGGGCGAAATATCATATCCTCTATGTGGCGCTTTACGATACCCCACTCGTTGCTCGGCTTCACGTCGATGCCGATAAACTCGAGATCTTTTTTGATGATATTAAAAGAGTAAGGGTTTGGCTCGGCGATGAGGGCGCTAAAATTTTTGGGATTTTTTATCTTAAAACTTTGCATGAGATCGAGCTTATCGTCGCAAAGACATAGCGAGATCTCGGTGCTAATGCGTACGCCGTGATCAAACTCAAATCTAATGCTAGAGCCGTTTTGCTCGGCTAGCACTATCGCCATTTCGTAAAATTTGCGGCTTTGAGCGTTCATATTTACGCGAGGCGTGCTTTTGGCCGTAAAAAAGTCATGATCGCAGTGGACGCTAAGCGTAAATTTGATGTTGTTTTTGTAGTAGTTCGAGAGTAAAAATTTGATCGTAACGGTCGAGTTTGAGACGTTTAAAATGAAAATTTGAGCCATCGCATCGATGAGCTTTGCAAGGGCGGCTATATCTGCGTAAAACAGCCTAGGGTAGGCGATGTCGTAGTCTAGCAGCACGTAGTTCGTGTTTTTTTGCGCGTCCTCGTTTAGCGATGAGGCTAAAAACAGCAGACCGCCCGCGATATCGACTTTTGGTAGAGTATTTGCCTCGCTGGATTCGCCGATCTCGCTCGTACCGTTTTTTTGCGTAGTTTCTTTTTTTATCACGCCGTTTGACCTTCTAAATTTATCCATAAAATAGCAACCGCCCAAAACCGCTATATAAAACGCGGCGAAAATCAGAAAAATATAGGCGAAACTCACGGCTATACAACCAGCATCGCGTCGCCGTAGGAGTAAAATTTGTATTTTTGCTCCACGGCGGTTTTGTAAATCCGCATAGTCTGCTCAAGCCCGACAAAACTCGTAACGAGCATGATTAGCGTTGATTTTGGTAGGTGAAAATTCGTAAGAAGGTAGTTTTGGCGGATGGGTTTGTTGTTTAAATTTAAAAACAGCCTGCACTCTCCGCTAGACTTGCCGCTTCTAGCAAACTCCTCCACGCAGCGCGTCACCGTCGTGCCCACGCCCAGGATCGGTCTGTTTGAGTTGATTAAATTTTGCGTATCTTGCGGGATATCGTAAAACTCCGCGTGCATCTTGTGCTGCG
>CALCKS010000200.1 GCA_937965895.1 uncultured Campylobacter sp. | reverse complement strand
ATAAAAGGATTACAATCACATTCTTGATGTTTTAGTTACTGGTTAAGGTAAATTTTGGGTAGAGCGGTTAGAGAAATAAAATCAGAAATGGTTTTGATAAAACAAAAGGGCAACTTTTTTGCCGATCAAAGCGAAAAAGACCTTTATGTTGAAATTTTAAGTTCACTAACCCAAAAATACGATATGGAAATTTTAGGCTACATTTTGGAGCCTAATTCCATATCGCTATTTTTGAAATCCTTAAATATACCCAAGATCATGCAAGAGCTAAATAGCACCTTTATAAGAAATAGAAATAAGGCGCGAGGCTATATCCGAGAAAGCGACATCAAAAGATACGAAATCCGAGACGTTTTTATAAACGAATTTGAGGATGTTTTGGCATTTTTGCAACAAAACGGCGGATATACCTTCAGAAGTATCGACAAAAACTTAAGCTTAGCAAAAAAAATAGAGATTCAAAATTTTAAAAAAAGGA
Organism: uncultured Campylobacter sp.; assembly: GCA_937965895.1. Classification (GTDB taxonomy): domain Bacteria; phylum Campylobacterota; class Campylobacteria; order Campylobacterales; family Campylobacteraceae; genus Campylobacter_A. Next base: position 2,441 of record CALCKS010000200.1, on the reverse strand, counting down.
CTGAAATGAAAATAGTTGCTTTAAATTCAGAAGTACATAACGGAGTGTCTTATCACCAAGATGCGTTGCCAAATTTCCCGTTTGCGGAGATAGTGGCGAGCGAGGCATTTTTCTGCGAGAAAGATTTGCCTATAGTTTTCACGAACGACGTAGTACCTAAACTGCTAGTACTACTAGGTAGAAATGAAAATTTAATAATAGATAAAAACTACAAAGGCTACGTGCCTGCGATCTTGCAAAACTATCCTTTTACTCTCGCTAAAGTCGAGGATAAAAATATCCTTTGTATAGACGAGGATGCGCCTCAGCTAAAAGGTAAAGGCGAAAAATTATTCAAGAAAAACGAAGAGCCGAGTGAATTTTTGCAAAACACCATAAACGCTATGCAAAACTACAATGCCCAGCTAGAGGCTACGCAAAAAGCGTTAGAAGAGATCAAAAAGGCTGGAATTTTGATAAACAAAGAGCTAACCGTCTCTGATAACGATAAAAAAATCACCTTAATCAAAGGCTTTTCTGTCGTGAGCAGAAAAAAGCTAAACGAGCTTGACGACGCTACTTTGGCCGATTTTGTTAGAAAGGGCTATGTAAGCCTTATAGATGCGCACATTAGAAGCTTAACGAATTTGGAAAATTTGGCGGGTAGAATTTTAGAAAACGAAAGTAAAAAAGAAAATGAAAGTAAATGAACTAAAGGAGAGTATTAAAAAATCCAAACACGCTATGATATATGCTGGAATTTTCAGCATGTTCATAAATGTTTTGATGCTAACTTCTCCTCTATATATGTTACAACTTTACGGTAGGGTCGTAACGTCAAGAAGCCTTGATACGTTATTTTTTCTTACGCTGATAGTTATATTTTTATATCTATGTATGATGTTTTTCGAAATTTTACGTTCGAGAATTTTGGTAGTTTTTTCAAACCAGATAGACTTAAGGCTGTCCGAGAGAGTGTATGACGCGATCTTTAAACTCTCGGCTAGGCAGCCCGGCAGGGTATCTTCTCAGCCGATGAGAGATCTAAATACCATAAAACAATATCTCAGCACCAACGGCGTGTTTGCATTTCTTGACGCGCCGTGGCTACCTTTTTATATATTGATACTGTTTTTCTTCCACCCGTATTTTGGATATTTTAGTATCGCGGCTGCGATCGTTTTGTTTATTTTGGCTCTTTTAAACGAAGGTGCGACTAAAGACGGACTAAAAAGGTCAAATGACGCTTTTGGCGCCGAAACCCGCTTTGTCGATCTAAATTTGAGAAATTCCGAAGTCATCCAAGCTATGGGCATGAACGGAAATTTAAAGAAAATTTGGCACAAAAAGCATAATGAATTTCTAGAAGCTCACTCCGAGTCTAGCGTAAAAGCCGGAATGTATGCAAATATCAGTAAGGTATTTCGCGTCGTTTCACAGTCGCTAATGCTTGGTCTTGGCGCGTATCTGGTCGTCTTGCAGGAGGTAAATCCGGGCATGATGATCGCGGGCTCTATTATCATGGGTCGCGCGCTAGCTCCGCTTGATATATTGATCTCAAGCTGGAAAAGCTATAAGAACACCAAAGAGAGCTATGCTAGACTTTCGCAGTTTTTGGAGGATTTCCCTGCCGACAACGAAAAGCTTAAGCTTCCGGATCCAAAAGGCGATATTTTCCTAGAAACCATAAGCCTAGTACCGCCTCACGGCAAAGCGCCTACTTTGATGGGCATAAATTTCGAGCTTAAAAGCGGAGATATGTGCGCGATTATCGGTCCGAGCGCTGCTGGTAAAAGCTCGCTAGCTAGAGCAATGCTAGGCGTGTGGCCTGTATTTCATGGCGTAGTGCGCGTGGACGGAGCCGATATTACTCAGTACAACAGCGACCATTTGGGTCAGTTTGTGGGGTATTTGCCGCAAGACGTCGAGCTTTTCGAAGGAAATATTGCGGAAAATATCGCGAGATTCGGCGAACTGGATAGCGAGGCGATCGTGCGGGCTGCAAAGCTAGCTAACGTTCATGATATGATATTAAATTTGCCGGACGGATATGAAACTAAAATAGGCATAGGCGGAGCCAGCCTAAGCGGCGGTCAACGTCAAAGAGTCGCTCTTGCCAGAGCGCTTTATAAGGAGCCTAAAATAATCGTACTGGACGAACCTAACGCTAGTCTAGACGAAGAGGGCGAAAGAGCGCTATTTGCTGCGCTTGCGTCCATGAAGGGCAAGGCGACTATAGTACTAATAACGCACAAACTAAATATCTTAAATTTGGTTGATAAAATCGCCGTTTTAAATGCGGGAAGATTGATGTACTTTGGCGCCAGAGATGCGGTATTGGCTGAGCTCGGCAAGGCAAATGCGCAACAACCGCAGGTTGCAGAACAACAAAAAAGGCGTAGTATAAGCCTAGAAGATGCGGAGGGCTAAGATGATACTTAAAAGTGAAAAAGGCACCGTAA
>CALCKS010000199.1 GCA_937965895.1 uncultured Campylobacter sp. | reverse complement strand
AGCTAGGTATCCTAAACTCGCCGCTCATCCCCTTTACGAGCCGCGCCGCTTCGTCCACATCCATGCCGATAGCGCTAATAAAAAGCGGCCTCTTGCTACCGCCTCTGCAAATTTCTCTTACGAGCTTACAGCTTCCTTTAAAAGGCGATTTGGCTACGCCCACGATCTGCACTCTGCGCTCCAAGCACTCGTATAAATGTCCGCCCAGACCGTATCTGCTCTCGTCGTCAAGATAGACGAAACCGTCGACCACGATGAGCGAGATATCCCGCACGTCCAAATCCTGCAAAAGCGAGACGATGCACGGCAGCTCTCTTTTATAAAAGCTTCCGCTCTCATAGGGCGCTACGTCGTCCAATATTTTTGACATGATTTTGAGCGGCTTTTCGTCGCTAAAGTTTTCAAACAAAACCCCTACGACTTTAGCCTTGCTTCCCGCATAATACGCATCTACGGCAAGTTTCACCGCTATCCTTTTTTGCTTAAATTTGAGCGGCGCAAAAAGGCAACTAAAACATCAAAAGCCGCCCTAAAAGCCAAATTAATCCCGCTGTAAAACGACTTTATTTCCCTTTGTGCCGCGCACGCGTACCTTCGAGCCCTCGGATAAATTTCCATCGTAGCGCCACAAAGTACCCTTAAAATAAACCATACCCTCTCTGATCTCGCCCTCGCCGCTCTCGTTTAAAAAATCGTCTTTGACCTCGCTTTCGTGCTGGTTAAATTTGGCCTTTAACGGCTTTCTAAGCGCAAAAAGCAGGACTAATGAGACAATAGCGATGAGTAAAATTTGATACTCCCAAGCGATATCGATAAAAAATCCCAAAACTCCGACCGCTAAAAATCCAAGCCCGAAAAATAGCACGAAAAAGCTACCGAGCATAAACTCGAGCATGACTAATCCGACGCCTGCGGCTAGCATCAAGTACGCAGGTATCATTTTGCCGCCCTAGCGCCTAAAAAGTCCTTTAAAACGCTTAAAGAGCCGATGAGCTCGGTCGCTTCGTAAGGGACTAAAATTTTATCTTTCGAGCCGTTTTTGGCTAGCTCGTTAAAGGCTCCGACGCGGTCGCGCGCGAGCAGGAACTCGGCGGCTTTTGCGTTTTGCGCCATGCTTTCGTTTATCATATCCATCGCCTCTTTTTGAGCCGTAGCTAGCGCGATTTGCTCGTATTTTTTCGCATCAGCCATACGCTCGATGGCTTCGGCTTGCAATACTTTTTCTTGTTTTAGCGCCTCGGCGTTGCGGATGAGCGCCTCTTTTTCAGCCTGCGCTTTTAGCTCGATGGCGCGTTTTTCGCGCTCGGCTTTCATCTGTAGATTCATCGCCTCTTCGATGCCGTGCGGCACGGAGATCTCGGAGATCTCGACGCGCATGATCTTTACGCCCCAGTTATCGGCGGCGTCTCCGAGCGCTCTTTGTAGCGCGGAGTTTAGGCGGTCGCGCGAGCTAAGAGTATCGTCGAGGTTCATCGCGCCGATCTCGCCGCGCAGCGTCGTCATGGCCAAATTTGCGATCGCGCGTTTGTAGCTATCGACGTTATACAGAGCCATTTTGCCGTCCACGACCTTTAAAAACACGATGCCGTCGACGCTTATGTTTACGTTATCTTTGGTGATGACTTGTTGCTTCGTGATATCTACTAGCTGTTCGCGCACGGTGATCACGGCGCGGATCTGATCGACAAAAGGGATGATGATGTGAAATCCGCCGTCAAGCACCTTATGGAATTTACCCAAACGCTCGACGATGTAGATATCAGACTGCGAGATGATCTTGATACCGGCTTTTAAAAATAAAACCGCAAAGGCCAGCACAACCACGGCAAATACGATAAACGGGATGCTCTCTTCCATGACTACTCCTTAAAATATTTTTCATCATTTTAGCGGCTTTTTGCTAAAAAATCGCCATTTTAGCGGAAAATTTTTAGTATAATTAGCCAAAATTTTAAGGATAAATCATGAAAAATATTTTATTTTTAGCCGCGGCTGCGATGATATTTGCTGGCTGTGCGGCAAGCGGCGGCGCAAGCGCAGTAAACAACAAAAAATGCGGCAGCACGGAGGTTTTTGAAACGTGCGGCACCGAGATGGATAAGGAAAATTTGATCGGCGTTTACGAGGCTAAGGTGCTTTGCGATGGTTGCAGCGAAAACTCAAAAAGCACGCTAACACTCAACGCGGACGGCACGTTTAAAATCGACACCGTTTATCAAAAAAAGATCGCGCAAAGAGAACTACAAAAGGGCATTTACGATATAAGCGGCAACACTCTAAGAGTGACGAATCAATACCGCGAAAAGCTAAATTTCGAGATTAATGGCGATACGCTTCGCCAGATAGGCAACCAAAACAGCTTTATCAAAGAAAATTTCGCCCAGGAGCGCATCTACAAAAAAGTAGAAGCAAACTAAGCGGCAAATTTAGCGTTCAAATTTAACCCGAAGCCCAAAATGAGTAAATTTATCAACCTACTAAAAACCCAGCCTGTTTTCGCGCGCCTCTCGCTCATACAGCTGATTTGTTATTTTGGCGTTTGGTTCTCGCACACGGGCATTTTTACGCTGCTTATCGAGCTTGACGCGCCCGTTTGGGCGATCACGGCTGCAGCTGCGCTAGCTTTCGTGCCGGGCGTGCTACTATCGCCTTTTAGCGGTATCGTGGTGGATAAATTTAGCCCCAAACCGATGCTAATAGCGCTCACTGTCGTGGAGATGGTGACTGTTTTTATGCTCGTTTTTATCGACAAACTCTCCTTGATGTGGCTGCTATTTGTGATAATATTTATCAGAGTCGGAGCCGGTGGGACGTATTTTCAGGTCGAAATGAGCCTTTTCCCCAAAATTTTAAACAAAGACGACCTAAAAACCGCAAACGAGATCCACTCACTCATTTGGGCGTTTTCATACACCGCGGGCATGGGGCTAGCGGGCATTTATATCCATTTTTTCGGGATAAAAAGCGCCTTTTTGCTAGACTGCGCTCTTTACGGCGTGGCGCTTATCGTCCTGCTTAAAACAGATATCGCCGTGCGGGCTAAAAAAGACGGCGAAAAAGTCCGCGAGATGCTAAAAAACGGCCTAAAATACATAAAACAAAACCCCCTCATCGCGCACCTCATCATGCTGCACGCGGTTGTAGGCGTGACCAGCTACGACGCGCTCGTGGCGCTACTAGCCGACTATCCGTACGCTGGCCTGCTATCGGCATCTCTCATCATCGGCTACATCAACGCCTGTCGCGCCGTCGCCCTCATCGTCGGCCCGCTCGTGCTTAGCAAATTTGTCTCAAACTCCAACCTAGTCTATATCTACGTCGGACACAGCCTTGGCGTCATTGCGTGGAGCGCGCTGCAGTTTAACTTTTATATCGGATTTATCGGGATTTTTTGCGCTGGGTTTTTCACATCGACACTTTGGAGCTACACCTACACGCTCATCCAGCAAAAGTGCGATCCGGCATATTACGGCCGTATAATCGCTTATAACGATATGGTTTACCTGGGCGTCGCGGCGGTGATTTCTAGCGGTATAGGTTTGCTTTTTGAGCTAGGACTCAGCCTCTCGCTGATCACGGCTCTAATAGGCTGTATGTTTTTTGCCGGAGCGATTTACTGGCTTTTCGTGCGTAAAATTTACAAAGACGAGCTAGCGTAAATTTACTTTACGGCGCGGGTTTGGCAAGTGGCAAATTTAATCAAATTTGACCCGGCAAATTTACCGTCCGCATCAAAAACGTAGCAGTCTCGGTAGGTCAAATTTATCAATCAAATTTAACGGCAATTTACTCCGCTCAGGCCTTGGCGTAATAAGTCGTTCCGTTTGAAATATGCTTTTTATAAAGCGTCGTAAACGGCACCAGATCGGCGTGTCCGACGTAGAGCCTGCCGTGATCGCTCAAAATTTTATGAAAGCGCTCGACCGTTTTTAGCTTAAATTCCTCGTTAAAATAAATCATCATATTTCGCGAGAAAATGATGTCAAATTTACCGAGTTTAAAGATCGCGTCGTCAAAGATATTTGCCACGCTAAACTCGCATCTAGGCAGCATCTCGCGCCTGATTTCGTATTTGCCGTCGCGTTTTGTAAAGTAGATATTTTTTTGATTGTCGTTTAGGCGGTGCAGTGAGCGCTCGCTATAAACGCCCTTTTTACAGCTATCTATGGCCTCGGAGTTTATGTCGACACCCACGATGCTGACGCGATTTACGTCGAGCAAATTTGAGTGCGCTAGCATACCTAGCGAGTACGCCTCGTCGCCCGTCGAGCACGGCGCGCACAGTATCCGCACGCTATCAAGCTCCTCTCTGGCGTAGTAGATCGCGGCTTGCAGCTGTGGCAACTCTCTGTAAAAATAAGTCTCGTTCGTGGTGATTAAATTTACGATTTCTTGCCTCATAAAGCGGTCTACGAGGACTTTTGAGCTTAGTGCTTCAAAGCTTGGGATGCCGTTTGCTTGGCAGAAATTTATTAGGCGTTGTTTTATCATGTCCTTTTTGGACTCCAGGTCCACGCCGCACATATTTTTGACGACTTCGACGAATTTATTTAGCCCCGCCACATCGCTAGGAGCGGGCGTCAAATTTGCATTTTCAAGCATGTAAAAACCTTTCCAGTTCCGCTCTTATACCGCCGATGGGTAGCGACTTTAAATTTGCATTGATTTCTTTCGCGCGTTTTGGCATGCCGTAGACGATCGCGCTCTCCTCGTTTTCGGCGACGCATTTAGCGCCGGCTTTGTATAGCTCGTTTAGTCCGCGCGCGCCGTCATCGCCGATGCCAGTTAACAGGATCGCCATGACGTCGGCAAATTTACAAGCCTGCACGCCGGAGTGAAAAAGTACGTCCACGTTTGGATTATACGTGGTCTCTTTCATGGGTGAACACATGCCCGCCATTAGGGGGCTAGCGGAGATTATCTCGGAGTTTTTCTCGCAGATATATATCGCGCTTTTTAGCTGCACAGGCGCGCCCAGCATAACTACCTCCGCCGCGCACTCCTTGTCAAACTGCGAGATAAAACTCGGGATAAAAGCCAGGCTCATATGCTGCGCGATAACAACGCTAGCTCCGTTTAGATCAAGCCCCTTAAAAAGCCTTTTTAAATGTCCCGGACCGCCCGTCGAGGCGCCGACTAAGACCAATTTTTGTTTCAAATTTATTCCGTTTTTTGAGTTAATTTTACGGCTATTGTATCTTTATTTATATTAAATTTAGCTATAAGGCAGAATACATAAAATAATGCAAATAATTTTACGCTAACTAAACGCTGTGGTCAAATTTGAGTGAGATTTTAGAGGTTGTCTAAACGGTGCGAAAATCGTCAAATTTTTGCGACAAGATTAGTGGTTTTAAACGCGGCATTTATGCTTAAATTTGACGCATTTATTTACAGCGTTTGGCCGCGAGATTTCCGTCAAATTTTACTTTATGATTGACGGTTTTATCTTTTTTGGATGAGATTCTTTTTTATCGTGCGTTACCGCTTTTTCTAGCGCGTGTTTTGGGTAGTTTGCGACTTTTGACGCATTACCGCTAGCAAAAACTAGAGCCGATAATAAGATCAACAAAGGCAAGGCTAAAATTAGCATTATTCCAACCGTCTTTTTCATTTAAATTTCCGTTCGCACTCAAATTTCGCTTGAAAACGGCCTGCTCTCGCCTTGCTTTTACGACATGCGCCCTATTTTTTATTCGTCATTTGATACAAAAAGCTAAAGATTTCCGCGACCGCTTTATAGAGATTTGGCGGGACTTCCTCGTTTAGATCGACTTTGCTTAGAACCTCGATTAGATCGGCGTCCTCTTTGATCGGTATGTCGTGGGATTTGGCCAGATTTATGATATTTTTCGCCACTTCGCCAGAGCCAGTCGCTAGCACCTTAGGCGCGTTATCTTTTTGGCGGTTGTAGCCAAGAGCCACGGCTTTTTTAGTTTTTTGCACTTTCGCCAAATTTACGCCTTTTTATCAAAGCCCATATCAAGCTTATCCAGACCGCCGTAAACGCCGCTAAGGCGCAGTTTAGGCATAGTTTTTAGGCTAAAATTCGACACTATCAAACCCTGCTCGCCGATAGCCTTTTTTAGCTCCTTCGCACCGCTTAAAATCAGCTCCTTAAACTCCTCTTTTTGCGTCGCGATCGCAAGGTCGATGTATTTATTTTCACTAAGCGCCACCATGATATTGATTTGCCCGAAATTTTGAAAATTCAGATCGATTTGCGCGTAGTGCTTTTGCTTTTTACCCTGCTTAAACCTGATATTTCCGCCCTCTACGCCCTCCCAGACGTAGGGCAGATAGGTCTGCACGCCGCCAGCGACCGCGGAGGCTAGCTGATGCATCTCGATTTGAGCGAGCAGCTTTGAGGCGGCGTCTTTTACGAGGCTAGCGTCGGGAGACTTTGACTGCATGTTTAAAAGCGCGCTTTTTACGTCGTTTTGTAGCACCTTTGCCGTCTCTTCGGCGCTTTTTGGCGTCACGGCGCCAAGCTCGCCGCGAGCGATGTTTTGCTGTTTTATCAGCTTGCCGACTTCATCTAAGTTATTTTTTGCTTCAAAGCCCGCTTTGTCGGCGATTTGCAGGGCAAAATTTAGCTTTCTAGCCGCATTTTGCAGCTTATCTTGTAGCGTCGCGCCATCGCTTCCTTCCGTGCCGTCTCGGACGATTTTTTGCGCGAAGTCATTAAATTTATCCTGCGAGCCCGCAAGCGCGCCAAGCTCGTCCGTTAGCTCTTTTACCGCGCTTTTTAGCTCGGCGAAATTTAAAGCAAAGCCTCTGTTTTGACTTAGTTTTTCGCTGTTTAAATTTTGCATTTTTTCGCCCGCGCTTGCCAGCAGCTGCGAGATTTTATTTAGCTCGGCGTTTAGCGTTTTTTCGTTTAGGCTTAGTCCGTTACCGCTCATGGCGTTTGCCTGTTTATCCATAAATTTAGCCACGTTTTCGAGCTTATCAGCGATTTCAAAAAGTTGCTTAAAAGGCGAGCCCGCTAGCGTATCTTTGGCAGCGGTTTTGGCGTTTTGTAAAATTTGATCAAGCCTCGCAAAGCTCTCGTTCGTGCTTAGGCTATCATCCTTAGCTAGAGCTGAAATTTGCTCCAAAAGCTGCTGATTTGAGAGATTTTTTATATCGCCAAATAGCTTATTTATCGCGCTAGGTAGGTTAAATTTGCCGTTTAGCGCCTCTTTTAAATTTGCCTCCAGCATGATGCCAGAGCTTTTTATCTGTTCGTTTAGCGGCGCGCTTTTTAGATCGGCTACGGGTTTTAAAAACTCTTTTAATTTAAGCGCGAATTCCTTTAGATCGGGCTCGTTTTCGGCAAGAGCCGCGAGGCTTTTCATATCTTTTGCGAGATTTGGCGAGAGTTGCAGATTTTTTGCCTGCGCGGCTAGCTCTTTGGCCTGCGTCGGGCTTGATTTTAGCTCGTTTAAAAGCTTATTTACGAGTTTATCTAGATCCTTTACGGCGTTATCCGCAGCCTCGGAGTCCAAATTTTGCGAGGGCGTGGGCTGATTTTTAAAAAGATTTTTGGTTTCGCCTGCTTGCCCCGTTTGTCCGGCGTTTGCGCCGCCAGGGCCGCCCGTTTTAGGCAGAGCGCCGCTGACTGCGGCCTGGGTCGCGATTTGCGAGCTTACTGAGTTGCTTACTGATTCCATACGACTATATCGTCAAATTTGAGATTTTCATTAGCTATTTGCCATCGTGCCGGGACTATGCTCAAAGTCGCTTCTGCTTTCGAGCGGAACGGTCTTTTGTGTGAGGCAAAACGCGATGAGAAACGCAAGCAATGCCACGTAAACCCACATAAAGCCGTCAAAGCCTAAAATTTTCATACTAGCGCCCATTATCACGGACGAAAGAAGCGAGCCGAAAGAGTAACTAAAAAGCACGGCGCGACCTACTTCGATGCCTTGATTTTTGTGCTTTAAAACGTCGTTGGCGCGAGCGAGCGATAACGCGTAGAGACAAAAAGCGCCCGAGCCTAGAAAAAACGACAAAACGTACTGCGCGTAGATAGAGGGCTTAAGCGCCAAAAAACAAATAGCCGCAAATAGCGACACGCCCGCGCAGCACATTATCGCGGGGCGGCGACCGAATTTATCCGAAAAACCGCCGATGAGAGAGTGGGCGATAAAGCCGCCCGCCATCGCGACGGTCATAAAAAACGAAACCTCCCTCGCGCCGTATCCTTGCAGCAGGATATAAACGCTAGCCATCGCAAAAAAGCCGTTTATGAGGATGCCCGCTACGATGCTGGTAATGAGCGCCAAAGGCACGAGCGCAAAGACCTTCGGGATCGAGACGCTCTTTTTTTCGGGGATAGGCGGCTCTTTGATGCGGATTAAATTTAAAGGAATACTCGAAAACAAAATAAACGCCGCGCTAAGCAAAAGCACGTGAGAAGTGGATAAATTTAGCGATAGCACGAGGATACCCAGCCCAAAACATACGTAAAACGTGATCTCGTAAAATGCCAGTACTCGCGAGCGCACTTCGTTTCTAGCGCGCGCGTTGAGCCAGCTTTCGATTATCATCAAGATCGAGTAGTAGCAAAATCCCAAACACCCGCGCAAAAACGCCCAAAAGTAGAGATTTTGGCTAAGGTCGTGAAACATCGCCGCGATACCGAAAAGCGACGCAAATATCCCAAAGCTCCTGATGTGGCCGACTTTTGAGACGATTTTGTGCGAAAATATCGTAGCTATCATAGCTCCAACGAAAAATACCGCGATAACAAAACCCGTCTCTAGCTCGTCCGCGCCCATTTTTTTTAGCTCGACGCCCGCAGAGCTGATGATGAGGCCGTTTCCAACAAACAAAAACGCCATCCCCACAAATAGTGCAAACATCGATCTGATCGTTACTATCGAGCTATTTCTCATTGCTTTTTACTCCGTATATCAAAGCGCCCGCTGGCATCGCCGCAAGCGCTATCAAAAACGCTGCGATATCGAGGTTGTCTTGCCTTTTTAGCGCTAAAAATCCGACAACCAAAACCGCATACGCAATCAACCGAAACGGCACGAACGCAGTAAAATAGTTGGGCGAATTTTGCTTTAAATTACGCGCAAAATTTTGCTTTTTTGATGGCTTGGCTTCGCTATCTTGATTTGATTCGCTCAAATTTGACTCGCTTGCCGCGCTCAAATTTGACCCGCTATTTTGGCTTGTGCCGCTTAAATTTTGCTCGTCAAATTTGCCCTGCGCGGCTTTGTTTTGTCCTGTTGCCGCGTCAAATTTAACCAGCACGTTTTCGCCGCTTAAATTTAACTCCGCCGCTTGGTCAAATTTCGCATCTGCTTTTACCGAGCCGTCCAAATTTGACGCGTCCAGACACTTGGCATCTTCGCGGTGCGGGTCATGCCCGTCAAATTTAGCGTTTTCAGCGCGATCAGGAAACTCCTCGTGATTTTCGCCCCATTCGTCTATGTCGTCCTCCGCATAGGCGTCATAGTCTCGCACGCCGTTTTCTACGCGTTTTTTGTAGGCTCTAAAGGTCGCGGCCAGCACCAAAAGCGAGCCCGCAAACGCAACCTGCGAGCTGTAAAACCACGCGCGGCCAAACACCGCCGAGCCTAGCAAAAGCAAAGCCTCAAACGCGCCGTAAACGGCAATGAGCTTAAGATTCACTCATCGTCCTCGTCATCGTCTTTCGCGGGTTTAAATTTACCTTTATCTTTTAGTTCGTCGAGACTTTTTATCTGCGCATCGTAGGCCTTTTTGATGTTTAGGCCGGCTGCGGCGATACCGACTGCGATGCCCGCAAACAGCGTCCACGTCCAGCCGGTTTCCTTCATCATCCAGTAGCCAAACCCAGCCCCGATAGCAAGCGCGACGACGATAGAAACGCCCAGACTTAGCTGCTCGGCTCCCTTTACGACGTCGCCTAAATTTATCTTCGCCATTAGGCAAATCCCCAGCTGTTTTTCATGCGTTCTTGTATCGCTTCGCGCTCTTTTCTGGCCTCTTTTAGACGCTCTTCTAGATCGGCGATCCTTGCTTTTACCTCGCGCATTTCTTCGTTTTCGCCAGCCGTCTGCGCGACTATCTCCGCAAAGCTCTCGTCCGCGGCTTTAATGGCAAATTTGATATCATCCTCGCTCATCGCGTTGCAGATAAAGCCCGTCTCAAACTGACTAGGCGCTAGATAGACGCCTTTTTTAAGCATTTTGGCGTGAAATTTAGCGTAAAGCTTGACGTCGCTTTTTAACGCATCGTCGTAGTTTTTGACCTCGCTTGCGATAAAGAAAAATCCAAACATCGAGCCTCGTACCGTCGTTTGCAGAGCGATGCCGTACTTCGTGGCGACGCTTTTTAGCCCGTGAGCGAACAGTACGGCTAGCTTGTTTAGACGGTCGTAAAGATCATGATCGGCGAAAATTTTACTCAGGCTTGCGATGCCGGCGGCCATAGCTACGGGATTACCGCTTAGCGTACCCGCTTGATATACGGCGCCTTCGGGACTTAGACAGTCCATGATCGCCGCCTTTCCGCCAAATGCCGCCGCCGGGCAGCCGCCGCCGATAACCTTACCAAAGGTCACGAGATCAGCCTCTATGCCGTTAAATTCGAACGATCCGTGCCTGCTCGCTCGAAATCCGCTCATAACCTCGTCAAATATCAGCACCGCGCCGTTTTCGTCGCAAAGGCGTCTAAGCTCGCTTAAAAACTCGTTATCAGCAGGCACCAGCCCCATATTTCCCGCGATCGGCTCGATGATTAGCGCGCCGATTTTGCCAGGATTTGCCTCGAATATCGCTCGCACGCTAGCTATATCGTTGTAGCGCGCTAGGTAGGTGTTTTTCACCACGTCCGCAGGCACTCCGCCGCTGGAAGCATTGCCATAGGTCGTCGCGCCGCTGCCTGCTTTTACCAAAAGCGCGTCGCTGTGCCCGTGATAGCAGCCTTCAAATTTTATGAGTCCGTCCTTACCGCTAAAGCCGCGCGCCACGCGGATCGCGCTCATAGTGGCCTCCGTGCCAGAGCTAACAAAACGCACCTTTTCTACGTTTTTAAACTCGTCGCAGATTAGTTTGGCTAGATTCGTCTCCAAATTTGACGGAGCGCCGAAACTAAGGCCTTTTTTAGCCGTCGCTATCACCGCGCTCTCGATATCAGGGTCGCAGTGCCCGAAAATAAGCGGCCCCCAGCTCTGGATGAAGTCCAGATAGCGGTTTCCCTCGATATCGACCAGATACGCGCCCTCGCCGCGGTCCACCACAAATGGCTCGCCGCCTACGCTGCCAAACGCGCGAACGGGCGAATCTACGCCGCCCGGGATATATTTTTTAGCCAGCCCGAAAGCTTCTTTGTTTGTCATTTTTTATCCTTGTTGAAATTTATAACGTATTCGTAAAGCAAATTTATCTCTTCGTCGGTTAGAAAGTAGCTAGGCATCACGCTTCTAGCGCTTAGCACGCCCTCTTTAAACGTCTCAAAATCAAGATTGTTTATCCTTGGCGCTCTTAGCTCGTCGTCGATAACCTGCTTCGTTTTTTTATCAAAATGTCTATATTTTGATATGAGCGAACCCTCGCCGCCCTTGCCGTGACACTTGTCGCAGCCTATGCCGCGCGGGTTTTGATAGAGCATCTTTGCGTATTCGTTTTTCGTGATAAAATCGCTCGCAAACGCCGCACCGCAAAGCAACCAAAAAATCAGCCAAATTTTCATAAATTCTTTCGCTTTTTCGTAAATTTAATCTAAAATTAGCTATCATACAATCTTTGCGATTAAAAAGTAATAAAGGACGAAAATGACGATATTAGACGGCAAAAACGTAAGCGCGCAGGTAAAAGAAAGAGTAAAAAACGAAGCGCTAAATTTGAAAAATCAAGGCATAGAGCCGGCGCTTGCCGTGATACTGGTCGGCGAGGATAAAGCCAGCCAAACCTACGTCGCGGCAAAAGAAAAAGCCTGCATAGCATGTGAGATAAAAAGCGTAATGCACCGCTTGCCCGAGTCTACGACGCAAAGCGAGCTAATCGCGCTAATAGACGTGCTAAATTTAGACGATGGCATCGATGGCATCCTAGTTCAGCTGCCGCTACCAAAGCATATAGATACTAATAAAATTTTAGAAACCATAAGCCCCGAAAAAGACGTGGACGGATTTGCCGCGATAAACGTCGGCAAACTAGCTAGCGGACTTGACGGCTTCGTACCGTGCACGCCGCTAGGCATAATGGAAATTTTTAAAGCCTACGATATAAATTTAGAAGGCAAAAACGCCGTCGTGATCGGACGCAGCAACATCGTGGGCAAACCTATGGCAAATCTACTGCTAAACGCCAACGCGACCGTAACCGTGACGCATAGCAAAACGCGAAATTTAAAGGAAATTTGCGCAAACGCCGACATCCTAGTAGCCGCTATCGGTAGGGCCGATTTCATAACGGCTGATATGGTAAAAGACGGCGCAGTCGTAATAGACGTAGGCATAAACCGCATGGACGACGGCAAGCTAAAAGGAGACGTTAAATTTGACGAAGTAGCGCCAAAATGCTCGTTTATAACGCCCGTTCCAGGAGGCGTAGGACCGATGACTATCGCGATGCTGCTATCTAACACCATAAAATCGGCCAAAAACCGCGCAAAAAAGGCATAAATTTTGAAAAAAGCGTTTAATAAATTTTTAGATTTTTCAAACAGCTGGACGGGCACGGTCATCATCGTCTTGCTCGTGATTTTCTTTGTCGCGCAGGCCTTCGTGATACCGTCTGGTTCGATGAAGGACACGCTTTTGGTCGGCGATCATCTTTTTGTTAAAAAATTTAGCTACGGCATCTCGACTCCGCGCATTCCGTGGATAGAGGTCAAGGTTTTGCCTGATTTTAACGGTAACGGCCACCTCATCGAGGGCGCAAAGCCGCAGCGCGGCGATATCGTGGTTTTTCGCTATCCGCACGATGAAAAGATCCACTACGTCAAGCGAAATTTTGCAGTCGGCGGCGATGAAGTGATTTTCACCGAAAAGGCGTTATTTTTACACCCGCACGAGGGCGAGGAGTTTATAAAGGCAAATTTTGACGAAAAAGATATAGTAAAATTTGGCGGTAAGCTTTTCGTACGCGAGCCATATAAATTCGGCGGTATCCACTACGACGAGAAGGTAAATTTATTTGAACTGGCCGTAAACTACCTAAACGCGAGCAAATTTGCCATGCAACCCGTTATCGTAAACGAGCTGCCAAGCATAGGCAACTATCCGTTTAACGCGTTTTATTTTCAGGTTCCAGAGGGCGAGTTTTTCATGATCGGCGATAACCGCGACCACTCGAACGACAGCCGCTTTTGGGGGCCAGTGGCCTACAAAAACATAGTCGGCAAGCCTTGGTTTGTATATTTTAGCTGGGATGATGAATACAAAATCAGATGGAACAGAGTCGGCAAGAGCGTGGACTTTATACAAAACTCGCCTGAGCTGCTAGACGCCGCCAGAGCCGAAGCTAAAAACGACGGAAACAAGATCGAATGAACCTTGACAGCATCGACTTTGCACAGGTTGCGATCCTAGTCGCCGTGCTCGTTATCTCCGTCGTCGGGCACGAGATCGCGCACGGATATGCGGCGTTTAAATTCGGCGACTTGACCGCCAAAAATTTGGGGCGGCTCAGCATAAATCCCATAAAACACGTCGATCCGCTAGGTACTATCGTCGTGCCGGCACTCATGTACCTTAGCACGGGAGTGACGTTTGGCTGGGCTAAACCCGTACCCATAAATTTACGCACGGTGCTTTATAACGGCGGCTACAAGGCCGCTATCATCGTCGCGCTTGCGGGTATCGCATACAACCTTGCTCTTTTTGCGCTAGCGTTTTGCCTATTTAAATTTATAGGTTTTGACGGCGCGGTAGCGGAGTTTGTATTTATGCTTGCAGCCGTAAATTTAGTCCTAGCCCTCTTTAACCTCTATCCCATCCCGCCTCTTGATGGCTCAAAGGCGCTTGAGTATCTTTTACGCATTTTTGGGCTTCACGGCGCGGCAAACTGGCTAAATAGCATGCAAAGATACGGCTTTATCGCGCTAGTTATCATCGTGATCTCGCCGCTAAAGGATTATTTTTTCGAGCCGATACGATATGCCGTGGCGATCATGAGGATGTTTTTGTAAACGGCAAATTTTAAAATTTAGCCTAAATTTCGCTCCTAAAGGCTTGCGGCGAAATTTTACTTTAATGCTTTTTTGCTATAATTAAGCATTTTTTAGCTTATGGAAATTTCATGAAAATAGACAAAATTTTTATCGCGAGCGACCACGCGGGCTTTGATCTTAAGGCGCAAATTTGCGGGCTTTTAAAAAACGAAGGTTTTAGCGTATGCGACCTAGGAACGCATAGCAAAGATAGCGTCGATTATCCAGATTTTGCCGAGCTTCTAGCGCAAAATTTACGCGGCGAGAACGAATACGGCGTGCTAATCTGCGGCACGGGTATCGGCATCAGTATCGCGGCCAACCGCCATTCGCACGTTCGCTGCGCGCTTTGTCACGACGTCACAACGGCAAAACTAGCGCGCGAGCACAACGACGCAAACGTACTAGCCATGGGCGCTAGAACGATCGGCGACGCGGTTGCGGCAGATATGATAAAAGCCTTTTTCGCTACCGAATTTGCCGGCGGCAGGCACGAAAGACGCGTGAAAAAGCTAGGAGGCGAGAAATGACTGATTGGCTCGTACTTACCGTTTTGATATGCATTTGTATCTATCTCACCGTTATGGTGTTTTATTTTAAAACCTTGCTTAAAAAAGAGCGCGCGACGCGCGATTTTATGAAAAACAATCTCCAAGATACCGAAGTCGTCATCCGCAAGCTGCAAGTCCAGCTACAGCGCGGTCTTGGCAACATCGACATCCTCACAGACGAACTCAATAAAGTCAAAAACGATGCCAACGCCCTTCGCACCAGAAACTCGCAGTACCGCCTAGAAAACGACAAACTCCGCCAGCGTATCCGCGAACTAGAGGGCAAAATCGAAGCGCTACTATAAATCAAATTTAAAGGCAAAAAATGAAAGAACTAGACAAAGCGGGGAAGGAGTTTTTATTAAATTCTATCCGCTGCATAAACGATTTTCCAAAACCTGGCATAGTATTTCGCGATATCACGACGCTACTGAATAATAAAGAGGCGTTTAATTTTTTAATGGATCATCTAGTTGCCAGATACGAGGACGCCGATATCGATTTTATAGCCGGCATCGAGTCGCGCGGATTTATATTCGCAGCGGCCTTGGCAGCTAGGCTGCGACTGCCTTTCGTGCCGATTAGAAAGCCTAAAAAACTACCCTACATCACGATCTCGCAAAAATATAGCCTAGAATACGGCGTGGATGAGGTGCAAATTCACGTTGACGCATTCGGCGAAAAAGCGGGCGCAAAAGTGCTTTTAATCGACGATCTAATCGCTACGGGAGGCACGGCCAAGGCTAGCGTCGAGCTAATCAATCAAACAAACGCCGTTTGCGTAGAGGCCTGCTTTTTGATCGATTTAAAGGATCTTGGCGGTAGCGCACATTTACGCCCGCTAACTAAAATTTACAGCATTTTGGAGCTATGATGGAAGAATTTTTTACAAAACTACTCATTGAGTACGGCTACATCATACTTTTCGTCTGGTGCATAATGGAAGGCGAAATGGCGCTCATAATGGCGGGCATCCTCTCTCATCAAACGCATATGCATATCGCGCCGGCCATCTTCGTAGCAGGTCTGGGCGGCTTTGTCGGGGATCAAATTTACTTTTATCTAGGCCGCTACAACAAAAAATATATCGCTAAAAAACTTCACACGCAGCGCCGTAAATTCGCCATCGCGCACATAATGCTGAAAAAATACGGCTGGCCGATCATCTTTATCCAGCGCTATATGTACGGCTTTCGCGTCATCATACCGATGACCATAGGCTTAACCGGATACAGTGCGAAAAAATACGCGCTCATCAATCTAATAAGCGCGTGGTGCTGGGCTGCGATCACGATAATCCCCGCATGGGTTTTAGGCGAGCACATACTTGACATACTGCACAAAGCAAAAGAGCACTGGTACGTCGCCGTGCCGGTAGTGGCGCTATTTTTGGGCATTTTGCTCTACGGCTTTAGGCGCATAGAAAATAAAATTTTAAACGATAGGAGACACAGAAGTGCAGTTTCAACTCACTAATAAAAAACTAAACGAAATCAAGGCTGATTTGGAGCTGATTTTCGTCGTAGATAAAAACCTAAAACATAAATTTATAAAAGACGAAAAGGCATTTAAATTTGCCAACTACAAGGGCGAGAGCGTCTTGCTTTTACTTGAAAGCGGCAGGGTTTACGTCCCGCTTGGCAAGCTTGGCTATGACGAGCTTCGCATAGCTGCGGCAAAGGCCTATAACGCCGTAAAATCGCTAAACATCAAAAGCCTAAAGCTAGCCTCATACGTCGCAGGTTGCCAAAAAATGAGCTTTCAAGCTCTAACCGAGGGCTTTTTGCTGGGCGCTTACGAATTTAACAAATACAAAGAAAAAAAAGAAAAATACGCGCTAAAAGATATTATTTTTAGCTCTGAGGAGTATAACGACAAGGACGTCCGCGAAAACGACGCAAAGGACGGCTTTACTCACGGCGAGATAATCGCTACGGCGACAAATTTTACCAAAGATATCGTAAACGAAATACCTGAAATCTACACTCCGCAAAAAATGGCCGAAGAGGCGCAAAATCTAGCCAAAAACTACCCAAATTTAAGCTGCAAAATTTACGACGAAAAATTCCTCGAAAAAGAAAAGATGAACGCATTTTTAGCGGTAAACAGAGCCAGCATCCATCCGCCTCGCCTCATCCACCTTATCTACAAGCCAAAAGGCGCAAAAAAACGCGTAATCTTCGTCGGCAAAGGGCTAACGTACGATAGCGGCGGACTTAGCCTAAAGCCGGCTGATTATATGCTAACGATGAAAGCCGACAAAAGCGGCGCGGCTGCGGCAATGGGTATAATTAAAGGCGCGGCGGAGCTAAATTTGCCGTTTGAAATTCACGCTATTTTAGGCGCGACCGAAAATATGATCGGCGGCAACGCCTATAAACCAGACGACGTGCTGATATCTCGCAGCGGCGTTAGCATCGAGGTGCGCAACACCGACGCCGAGGGCCGTTTAGTACTTGCCGACTGCCTTAGCTACGCGCAGGATTTTAAACCAGACGTGCTAATCGACATGGCGACGCTAACTGGCGCTTGCGTGGTGGGCCTTGGCGAATACACAAGCGGCATAATGGGCAACAATGAGGAGCTAAAGGCTGAATTTAAAGCAAAAGCTTCAAAAAGCGGCGAGCTAAATACGATTTTAGAGTTTAACCCTCATTTGCGCGAGCTAATCAAAAGCCAGATCGCAGACGTTAGCAACACGGGCTCTAGCCGTTACGGCGGCGCGATCACGGCGGGGCTTTTCCTCGATAAATTTATAAAAGACGAATTTAAAGACAAGTGGATACACCAAGATATCGCAGGCCCCGCATACACCGAAAAAGCTTGGGGATATAACCAAGCAGGCGCGACGGGAGCGGGCGTGCGAATGAATCTTTATTATCTATGCGCTATGGCAAAGGAGCTGTAATGGGACTAGCAGTAGGTATCGTAGGACTACCAAACGTAGGCAAATCAACCACGTTTAACGCGCTAACGAAAGCGCAAAACGCCGAGAGTGCGAACTATCCGTTCTGTACGATCGAGCCAAACAAGGCCGTCGTACCGGTGCCAGATAAGCGCCTAGGCGAGCTAGCCAAAATCGTAAATCCAAACAAAATCCAATACTCCACGATCGAATTTGTCGATATCGCGGGACTCGTAAAGGGCGCAAGTGCGGGCGAAGGTCTGGGAAATAAATTTCTCTCAAACATCCGCGAAACCGAGGTGATTTTGCACATCGTGCGCTGCTTTGAAGACGAAAACATCACTCACGTAGAAGGCGGCGTCGATCCCGTCAGGGACGTCGAGATCATCGAGACCGAGCTCATCCTCGCCGACATCGAGCAGCTAAATAAAAAAATCGAGCGCCTAACCCGCGAAGCCAAAGCAAACGCAAAAGGCGCGAAAGAAGCGCTAGAGACGGCAAACGCGCTGCTAGCCCACCTAAACGACGGCAAAAGCGCGAGCAGCTTCGGCGGCAAGGACGACGACGCGTTTATAAATTTAAACAAAGAGCTAAGGCTACTCAGCGCAAAAGAGGTCGTCTACGGTGCAAACGTCGATGAGGACGGCATCTCGGAGGATAACAAATACGTGCAGGCGCTTCGCGAATTTGCCGCGCGCTCGGAGCACGAGGTTATTAAGCTTTGCGCCAAGATCGAAGAGGAGCTCGTGGGGCTTAGCGACGAAGAGGCGCATGAGTTTTTAAGCTCGCTCGGCACGAACGAGAGCGGCCTAGAAAAGATCATCAAAACGGCGTTTGCAAAGCTAAATTTGATCAGCTACTTTACTGCTGGCGTCGTCGAGGTGCGCGCATGGACGATCGTAAAAGGCTGGAAAGCGCCAAAAGCCGCCAGCGTCATACACAATGACTTTGAGCGAGGATTTATCAGAGCCGAGGTTATCAGCTACGAGGACTACATCGCGTGCGGCGGCGAAAACCCGGCAAAAGAAGCAGGCAAAATGCGCCTAGAGGGTAAAGACTACGTCGTTCAAGACGGCGATGTAATGCATTTTAGATTTAACGTCTAAGTCGCAAAATCGGTCAAATTTGGCTTTATAGCCGAGCGGTTTTTGGCTAAATTTGACCGCCATCTGTTTTATGCCGCGCGGCTAACGAGCCTAAATGAGGGCAAAATAAATTTGACGCCTTTTTGTGCCGATGTTTTATTTACCCCAACAACTTGTACCGCAAAATTTATTTTAGCCCTTAAGAGCGCGGTTAAATTTAGCTAGGCACGGTTTTGCCGCTCAAATTTGACTCGCGCTAAATTTAAGGAAAAAATTGAAAAAGATCATAGCCGTTTGCGTAACCGCGCCAAATTTACTCCACACCCAAATAATTTTAAAGAATGCCAATGTCGCGCGATTTTAGTATATCGTCGGCAACACAAGACGCAACAACCTACCCATCCGATACAAACAGGACTGTGGCATACAAAGAGGCAAAATAGGTCAAATTTAAACAACAAAACTAGTAAAATTTAACAAAGGAGCGCGATGATAAAACTGGTCTTACTGCTATTTTTTGCGCTAAACTTCGCTCTCGCAAATTTGACGGACGAAGGTCAAACTGCCTACAACGCAGGCGATGAGCAAAGGGCGGCTCAAATTTGGCAAAAAGCGTGCGAAGCAGGCGAAGCGCGCGGCTGCGTAAGGCTTGGGTTTTTATATCAAAGCGGCAAAGGCGTGGAGCAAGACGACGTAAAAGCCGCCAAATTTTATGAAAAAGCCTGCGACGCGGGCGAGCTATCAG
>CALCKS010000198.1 GCA_937965895.1 uncultured Campylobacter sp. | reverse complement strand
AGGAGCGATTATGGCAATCACAAGTACGGGCTATCAAGCCCCTGCAACATCTAGACAAGGTTTAAAACCTTCGGTCTACGACAAAATCATTTTAATAGGAGCGGACGTAGATCCTAGACTTGCAGGGCAAGGGATATTTTATGCGCTTGAAAAAGATATCGCGGCGCAGGCCTATACTCCAGAAATTTACGCCGCAAGGCTAAAACAAAGAGGTTTTTCGGACGAGAGCGCGCAGGCTTTTACACAAGCCTATATCCAAAAAGATATAAACATCGCCAAAGACTGGGCAAACAACAAAGCGGCCGAAGTATATGAAAACAACGTCCGCGCGCAAGTAGCAAGCGAAATCAAGGCTAAAAACGAGGCGGAAGGCGAGGGCTGGACGATGAGGGACGGCAAGCCAAAGCCTCAAAATACAGAATTTAGGTTTTCTAAAGGAGTTAGGGAAAAAGCAAAAATCAACGATAATCCCATAGTTGCAGACTTGGATATGCTTCAGAAAAAGCATTCTAACGTTCTTAAAACAAAGGGGGCGGTTGCAAGGCTTATTTTGGCTATCAAAGACGACCCAACCCATTTTCTCGACGGGAGCAACCCGCAAAACGCATTATTACTAAAAAAATTAAAAGACGGCAAAACGGGTATGATAGGCGTCAGAAGGGAGGATACTCCTGAAAATTTGATAGTGCATGCTCTAAAAAGCTCGAATAAAAAAGAAATAGAAAGATTAGTAAGGCGGCAGATGGGTAGGGCGTCCTTACCTACCACTCTCAAAAATGAGACTGGGACTGGCGCAAAAGCGCATTCATCTGCCTCTGGCGATATTATATCACAAAATGCGGCTAAAGACGAACTAAAATCGCTATCTAAAGAGTACGACGTAGAGCAGTTTCTAAAAGATAGAGAGGACATACTAGCCAAAGACGCAAGGTACGGAAAAACTAGATTTAGCGAGTCGAGGATAGAGGACAACGGCGGCGTAGGGGGCTGGGAATACAAAAGAACGCCTGCGGGCTACGATAAAAACTACAACGCTGATTTTTTGATCACTAAAGCAGACGTAGCAAAGATAAGAGGCGGCAAGATAGACGAACAAACTCTAGGCAAACTAAAACAAGACCTAGAAAGTAGCGAATATCTAGGCTACGAATACAAAAAAACGCATAAAAACAACGGAGCCGACGAATACGCCGACGAGGAGTTTTTCAAAGGAGCGCCGGTAGAAAGCAAAGGCGGTCATAGCGCAGCCGCTGCGATAGAGGAGCAAAGATTTGCGGGTACGGGCAGAGATAAAAACACCATAATGTACGCTAACCCCCACGTAGGAACAGGACTAGCGGGCGGAGCTCTAAACGCTAAAGACGAAAACGGAAACTTTGACGCGGAGAAATTTGCTAAAGGTTTTATATACGGGCTTTTTGGCTCAAAGGTAACGGCGGCTACTCTAAAAAAGACAAACCCTAAACTATACGATCAGATAGTAAATATCGGGAAAGATAAAGCGGGCAAAGAAAGTCTATCAGGCAAGGTCGACAAGATAAAAATGCCCGATATGGGCAAATTTCTACAAAAACTAATAGCCGATAAGAACATAAGCGATAAAACCAAAACCCAAATGATAGAAGCCGCAAAAGGTAGATACGCTCAGGCAATAAAAAACGAGCAAACCAAAAAGACGATAGAAGCTAGCGCGCAAAAGGGGCGAGATATGACGCCTATCGGCAGAGAGAATCTAAACGCGGAGATAGTAGAGTACCTAACCAATAATAGACAAAACGTCGCAATAGACGTTTTAAGTCCAAAGATCGCGCAAAAACTTGGTTTTAGATATGCCAATGTAAAGAGAACAATATCAAGCGATGCCGTAAGACACACGATAAATAGGCACGGCAAGGATAGCGACTTGGTAAAAAAGAGTGGGCAAAAACCAGTAGCCTACGATGATATAGCAAAGTGGGCGCAATACGCCGACGAAGCAGATGTGCAAGCGATTACAAAAGATAACATAAAACAAGACGTATTAATAAGCGGGAAACAATTAAGTGAGCATTATTATGTAGTTGTAGAAAGTATAAGAAAAAAGGCAAATGAGCTAGCTTTTAAAACTATGTATTTTGAAAAAGGGAGCCTAAAAAATAGTGAGGCTTTTAAAGACGCTCAAACGCTACTTCGCGGTTATGAGCCGGACGCTAATTCTTTTGCGCCTTTAAAAGGTTAGATCATTATACCATAAATTTAAAGGTTTAGAATAGCTAGATGCGGGCAAAAAAGATAAACAATATAAAAAACAAAATGCTGAACGGAGTAAAGGTAGTTTATCGATCCCCAAACTTCGGACAGCTCCATTAATACAAGCTTTTACAGACGAATGGTCTATCGCCAACAGGATCGACAAGGGTATTATACCACAAATAAAAGGCTTGGAGTGCAGTTGAGAAAATCAAAAAGAAATGAGCTTGCGTTTAAATCAATGTATTTTGAAAAAGGGAGCCGAAAAAATAGTAAAAAAACGCTTGGCATAGAAAATAATATTCTAACTTACAATTACTCCAAGCGTTTTTTAAAAATCTTGCGCTAGGGACGGACTAAGTCCGCTCTTACTCGCTCGGGTTACGAGCCCAAGATAAAATTAGACCCTATTAACGCAAGATTTAGATTATTATACCATAAAATTTAAAGGTTTAGAATAAGCTAGATACGGGGAAATAAGGTAAAAAAGAAATAAAATAAAAAATCAAAAAGGAGAACGACGCAATGAAACAAAACGTAAAAAATATAAAAGGCATAGAATTTGTTTGTATACATTGTCAGACATCCATATCGTTTGTGTTTGAGACGCATAAGGTTTTTCTCAACGAGTGTCCTAACTGCGGTGCGGAGTGGCTACCTCAAACGCTAAACATAGAGGCGATGAGAAACATTAAACATACTCTAAAAACTTTGCTAGGGGGTCTGGCGCAAAAGACGAGAGCTACCGTCTAAGCCACGGAGAAGCAGAAGCTAGGACCGTGCAAAATAGGTTAAATTTAGACGGCAAAGCCCATCCGCATGAAACCTTTGACGTAAATCCAAACGAAACGATCGTAAGCAAAGGTAGCGAAGTAAGCTATAGCCGCAAGATAGAAGAGATAAAGCGCGAACATCCAAACGTCGAAAAAGAGCTAGACGAGAGTATGGCGGCGATGAGAAAAGAGAGCTTTAACGATTCAAATTTTAAAAATAGCCTACTCAAAACCATAGACGACTTTATTGCGGAGACAAAGGGGCACCCCGCAAGCGGGGACCTTAGAGGGGTGCAGGGGATAAAATCCCCCTGCCCGTAAGGACGGGCTTGGCTCGTCCGCGGAGTCTTACTACCCAAGAGCTCGGCAAAAGCGTAAATCTAAGCGATAAACAGCTAGCCGTCCTAAAAGACGATATCAAAAATGCGGACTTTAAAGTAATCAATGAAAGTAAAATTTACTTTGACAAGATCGGCAAAGACGGGGATAAAAAGAGATTTTTCGTCGATATCGCGCAGGATGGAAGCCTAAGAGTAGACGCATACGCCAAATCGCAAATAGATAATATCCCCGTAAAGCAAAGCGCGCTAGAGGAGCTAGCAGGCACGGGCGACGCGGCAAGGCGGCGTATCGCAACGAGCTAGACCCTATCAAAAAAGAGGCGATACTAAAGACTGCCGAGCTAAACAAGCTAAAAAAAGCGGCGCAGAGTGGAGACAAAGCGGCCGTGGCTAAATTTGAAGAGTTTAAGGCTAAAAATTTAGACGAAAACGGAAATATAAAAGACGGGCTAAGCTTGTGCTAAGCTCGTCCAAGGAGTAAAAAAAGCGCTCAAGCACTACTTCACGGTTATGAGCCAGACGCTAATTCTTTTGTGGCTCTAAAAGATTATGTCATAAATTTAAAAAAAATCTATATTGCAACAGAACTACACATTATTACAACTGACATTTATTAAAGCTATAACATTTCAAAAAAATCATAATATCCCAAAAAATAAATCAATTTATCTTATAAAAAATAAAATACTATCCAAATTTTGAAATAAAAACATTTTTTCCCAGAGAAAAAAACAAATTTTTCCATATCAATATAAATATTCCCAAAAAAAGAAATTTTATCTATAGAATTGACAACCCAATAAAAACTTTAACGTCGCCTAGAAATTTAATTTAAAATAAAAACTCGCTTTTTAATATTCCAACGTTATCAACATAAGACACAAAAATTTAATAAATTATTAACAAAGCATCTGTGTTTTTATTTTTGGAGTTATTTTTTGTGCTGTTTTTTCAGAATGAAAAAACATGTGCACAATAATAAAATTTCAAAAGTTATTAACTTTTGATTTACCTATTTAAAGGCAAACTAGATAAAAAGAATAGATATAGAAGAAAAATGACATAAAAAAATAGTCTCCAGCCACCGTGAAATCGTTTCTAGAGCACATTTTACATTTTCCCACGTGCGGGAAAAATGGTTTTCTCTCTGGGAAAAATTTATCTCTGCTGGTAAATTTTCTCCCACAATTTTAATTTTCATCATAATCTTTGATTGCTATGGCGATTTTAGGAAAGTTTTTATCGCTAGTGTATATTACCTCGCAGCCTTCTTTGTCTGCACAAAAGTATTGTAGCGCATCTTCAAGATCAGAGTTTGAGTTTTTAGAATACTTAATTGCTTTTTTTATACCTTCGATTCCAAATGGGGATACACACCATTTTTGAGTAATGACTTCTAAGAAATTTAGAAGCATAAGTTGTTTTTGTCGAGAATGGCGCAAATTATAATAAAGCGTGCTAATACTATCTTCGCTAATGACTATAGTATCTTGTTTTCGCATTAGATTTTGCATCAAAGCAACGGCCTTTTTGTTATTTATTCTATCTGTATCGATAATATCGATGATGATATTTAGATCAAAAAATACTTTCATTGTTCTGCCTTTTGATTTAATTCGTCTGCTTTTTCTGCTCTTAATGATTTTGAATCGCCTTTAAAATCACCTTTAAATGCTCCGACAAATCTCATGATGTCAGCTATGTCGCTCTCTATTCCGCTAGGAGTAGTATTTTCTTGTGCGCTTTGCGTTGATTGTTGCGAATTATCGGTTTGCGTAGCCACTTCAATAATCTCATCTTCTTCTTCATGTTTTTTTGAAATCACAATCTCAGTTTCGCTTTTGTTGGCTGAATGTTGAATCTGCTTGACGCTATCTACCTGAAAGCTATCTGGCGCTGCCAAAACTTTATCAAAGCCCTCATAAGCCGCATCTGTTAAAATTTCTTTTGTCATTTCTAGTGTTTCAAAGTTAAATGTTTTAACGGTTGTTTGCCTTAATTGCTTTAGATCCTTTATCGAGCCCTTACCGACGATTTGTGGATTTAACATAAAAGAGTTTTTGCCGATTATGTCAAATTTATCTTTGTCATTTTCACTGATTTTAAAAATAGCTTGTTTATCCTCAAGCTCTTTTAGGGCGCGATACACGCTTGATTTGGCTAAAATTTTACGCTCTTCAAAATATTTAACGAAATCGCTATCGTATTTAAAAATATTTTTATAATTTACGTTTTTTATCATTACTAAAAATACGGTTCTGGCGTTGTTTGAAAGATTTTCAACTAAAAAATCCAAATTTTCTACAAAAACTTTGATAAAGGCATCTTTTGTTTGTTCTTTTTGCAAAAAACTCGTAACTATCGTCTTTACTTCACCAGTTTGGCTATCGACGATCTCTTGCGTCCTATTGTAAAGCCTCGCGCTTGTGGAGCGAACTTTTTCTAGGTCAACGATTTCTTTTGCCATAATACTCCCCTGTAGTTTATTTTTTCAAAAATATACTTTTTTTACCCTTATTTGCTACTTAATTTTCCCAAAAAATGAAACTATTTTTATCAGAACCATAAAATCTTTCCCAAAAAATGAAACTATTTTTATCGAAGAATCATTGTTTTTCCAAAAAAATAAAACTAGATTT
This sequence comes from uncultured Campylobacter sp., assembly GCA_937965895.1. Lineage (GTDB taxonomy): Bacteria > Campylobacterota > Campylobacteria > Campylobacterales > Campylobacteraceae > Campylobacter_A. The sequence goes on along the minus strand of CALCKS010000198.1, from coordinate 15,985 downwards.
TGAGTGATATTGAAATTTTAATGCCATTTATAAAAAGGCGCTTGTATTAGAAAATTGATTTTATAATGGCATCAATATGCAAGTTTTTTATGGTATATAAGTTTTTAAAAAAGCATTGTTGCCAGGTATCGCAAAAGTATGTTTTCTATGACTCAACCTGTCATTCTCTTATGTTAAATTTCCAACATTATTTAAATCTAAAGGAGCGAAAATGATAAAATACATTGTAGGTGGAGCAGCGTTAGTGACCGCTGGATACGCGCTAAGAAGATACCTCAGTAAATATGATTTTCATATATCTGCAAGGAACAAAAACCAAAACAATACAAAACAGTACGACTCGAATACAAAATGGGAATCAGCCTTAGTCTATCCCGTAGGAATGAATGATGATGATTTTTTAGAAGCTAGAGTAGTGGAAAAAAGCCATAAATTTAACGAAACGATTCACCGTCTTTTTGCGTCATTGAAAAGTTTGCAAGAAAAACTATCAAACGTAGAAAATTTGCCGGATCTAAAATCCGCTTACTCGTCTATCAGCGGCGAAAAGATCTTGAGATTTAAAGACTCTGATGCCAAAAATTTTAGCAAATTTTTCTATATATTTATAGACTCCAAAGAGGATCTGCAGATTTTGTGCGATCTAAATTTAATGATAGATTATGCATTGGAGCGCATGATAGAAAACAACATTTTCAAGCTTGATACTACAGAACAAAAGGCAAGAGATTACTGTAAATTTGATACAGAACAACAGGAGATAATCATCAAGCTAGTTGAACTAAACAATGTTTTAGTTAAGGCGTTAAGAGAGCTAAGATCTGCCACGCGAATGAAAGAAATAGCAACGATTTTTAAAGACGTAGCGGGAGTATATAAAAGATATTATGATAAGAAATTTTTTAAGGAGAAGCTAGAATGTTAAGATTATTTTTAGATTTATTTGCAGGTTATGTATTCTATCAAGTAATTAAATTTATGGCATTAAATCTTTATTTACCGGCTGTAAAAGAGGTTATTAGCATAATCTTTAGGAATAAAAAGGTAACCCAATAGCTCCCGCTTTTGTCAAAAATAAATTTATTGACAACGGGGGGGGTAATGCTAAAATATACAAATTTTATTTTAACAAAAAAGGATAATGGCATGGAAACCAATCAAAAACAGCAAGAGATTCCGTTAGATCTAAACGATCTCATGGCTAAAGCAAAGGATGCCTTTAAAGAGGCTACGCAAGGTATATGTTCTAAATTAAACGTTTTAATGGTCGGCAAAACTGGTGTAGGCAAAAGTACACTCATAAATGCAGTTTTCGGAGAAAAAGCAGCAAAGACTGGCTCCGGAAAACCGGTCACACAAGAAATAAGCGAAATAAAAGTAAATCCAAATTTTAGCATCTATGACACTAAAGGTCTTGAGATGAAAGACTTTGAATTTATTTATGCCGATATTGCGAATTTTTTAGAAGAAGATAGCAAAAAGAGAGCCGATGAGCAAATACATATAGTATGGTTTTGCGTAGCAGAGCCCGGTAGAAGGATAGAAGAGGGCGAGAAAAAGCTATTTGATCTCTTTGGACAAAAAGACTACACGACGATAGTTGCGATTACAAAAGCGCAACAAGACAAAGACGAAAATGGTGAAAATTTTTCGGATAAAGTAAAAAGCGAGTTTGGCATAAATGACAAATACACGCAACGAGTTGTGGCGCTAGAGATCGAGGATGATGACGGAAATATAAAACCACTTAAAGGCATAGACGAGCTTATAAAGAAAACATACAACGCTTTACCAGAGGCATCAAAGCAAGCTTTTGCTAGAGAGCAAAAATATAATAAAGATGTAAAATACGAAGCAGCATTAGATATTATCAATAAATATAGCGTAGCCGCAGGTGCTATAGCAGTCAATCCACTGCCATTTTCGGATATAGCCCTGCTTTTGCCTACCCAAATAGCCATGATAACCCATATTACGCACAACTATGGCTTCGAAGCCTCTGCTGAAAATATTGCAAAACTGGCGGCATCTTTTGCTGCCGTAGCGGCCGGAGGTTTTGCTGTTAGATTTTTAGCTGGTAATCTATTAAAATTTATACCGGCCGTAGGATCTGTTGCGGGAGGAGCTTTTAATGTAACCGTCGCAAGCTCCACAACTAAATTAATGGGCAATGCATATCTAGCGTATTTAAACGATAATTTTGAATTAATTTACAAAGGCGATTTTGATTTATTTTCAAATTTAACCGATACTATCATAAAGGCATACGTCGAAAAGCTAAAATAAAATCTACTTTTATCTAAATTTGACTCAACCTGTCGCGCTTCTTTGCTATAATTTTATAAATTTGATAGTAAAGAAGTGCGATAAATTTTTACCACGAAAATTTCCAATCAAGGACATAAAGTGATACGACCAAACCCATTTAAAATTTGCTGTTCCAAATGCAGCTTTGAAAAACTGATTTGGTTTAAGAGCGATGCTTTAACAGACTTAGATTTTAAGCAAGTTCCAGATGTTTGTCCAAAGTGTGGCAATACAAAGTTTAATAGAAAAGCAATATCCATAGAAGAGGCTATGGCTAAAGAGCACTTTGATAATATGATCCAATCTTTTAAGAATATATTTAAAAAGGTATTTAAGGGCTAAATTAGTATAATCATTTAATTATTATATGCTAGATTAAAAAGGTAAAGTATGCACAACATCCTCATTCTCTACAACCCTTATTATCAAAGCGATGTCATCGAGCAGCACCTTAAGATCCTGATTTCTAATGGCAAGGTGGCCTTTGGTAAGATAAAAAGCAAGCGGCGAGATATGGTAAACTCCCATGAAGCCGAGCTTGAGCAAATTTACGAGAGCTTAAATTTAAGCAATCAAAGCCCTAAAACGCCAAATTTGGCTCCTTGGAGCCTTGAGGGCGATAAATATTTACAACTATTCTTGACCGACTACTCAAATTTGTTCGTAGCAAAAGTTATTGCCGTAACCGATGAAGATATGAGCGAGATAGCGCCTGAGTATTATAAAGAAAAAAGGCTCGATGTAGAAAAGTGGTTTATCATAAGCGATATTAGGGAGCTAGTTAGAAATGATTTTGAGTGCGTTAGAGACGATTACCTGGCAAATTTTACCGTAAGCGGCCATACTTACGCAGTATACGGCAACGCTTATGTTTATCCTCTCATCATAAAGACAAAGCAAGAGACGCTCTATTTTGAGGATGAGGGTAAATTTTATCCTGATGTCTATAAAAGCGCCGAGTTTTTAGAGATAAAACGAAATTTAATCCGTTACTGTTTCGGACGAAGCCTAATAAATCTAATGCACCCAGATAGCATAGAAAATATCATCTCCGCAGAGATAGAGTATCTGGGTAATATCGCCAATCCGCTTTATGATTTTAGCTCCGCCGTGGTCAAATACTCAAAAACTATGGAGCAAGAGATTTACGCCTTCGTTAAAGTTCTCATGGAACAACTCGCAAAGATAAAGCCGTCTATATTAAAAATCCCATACGAAGTGCAGGGCACTAGCTTTACCGTGAGCGATATATTTGAAAATAAACCAAATTTAGGAACCTATAAATTTCTTTTCAAAAATCGCCTGATCCAAGATGCACTTGAGGGGAATTTACTACAAAACTACATAACCAGAACTCTACCAAAGGTCATAACCGAACTTCAGGACTTGCGAAACGAAACTGTCCATGCCAAAGCTCCCAGCCATGCCGATGTGGCAAAGCTAAGAGCAAAGATAATAGGCATGGCTAGCGAGAGCGTGCTAGCCAAAGTAGTCAAGGCTAGGGCAGAAGCGGGGAGGGCTAAGAAATAAGATATACTGGTGTAAATTTAGTTTTACACCAGATTATAATTATTTCTTTTTATGTTCCTCTGTCTTTTTGTTATAGTATATAGCCAGATACCCGTTTTCATCTTCGCTTGGCAATTTAATATCATCCATATCACACTCTTCTTTGGCAAACATATCCTCATCTTCTTTAAAGCCGACAGGATAAGATATTAGATTTAAATTTGACGGGATATCTTTTATATCCCTTTTTATATCGCTTGCCGTAAAGCTAATATTTTCTGCTATAGCGATATCGTCTTGTATCTTAAACTCTTCCTTATCGGTTAAGACAACAAAGCTAAATTTTGTATCAGATACAAATTCCACCCTATCTTTCCACCAATGCCAAAATTGTTTATAGTCAAACGTCCATTTGTCTTCGCCGTTATTTTTGTATTTTATAAAACGGCCCTCCTTAAATTCGCAAATGGATATTTGATCTTCTATGTAAAATACTAAAAAATCTCTCATTATTTTTTATTTCCCATATCCATAACCTCTTTTTGGATATCTTTTATATCCATGTCTGGATTTAGGCTTTTAAATGTTTCCGTTAATCGATCAGAGACCATGATCTTGTCTTTTACGCTATTTAGATTGCCAGAGACATATTTTGCAAATTCGCCTAATTTTCCGTCTTTAAACGTATCTAAAATAGCATCTACGCCACGAGCGCCACCCAATTTATCTAAAGTTTCCGTGCCTATTTTTGCTAATGCAACAAATGTATCTGCTCCAATATTCATATCCTTTTTATCCTCTATGCCCTTGATTAGAACACCAGAGCCTATAGCAGTATACTTTGCCTTATCGATGTCGCTAGCATTTTTTAGCTTCTCTTCGTCTATTTTTACTTCATTTTTTATATAGTTTATATAGTCTTTGTAACTATCAAAATCCTCTGGTTTTTTATCAGACGCCTCAGCTCTTAGACCTAGCTCTATAGGATCTTCCAGCTCTTCTGTCACGCCTAAAAATTTAGCAACCATTGAGGCTATTTTTCCAACAGTTTCTAGCAATGGTCCTGCTAATTCAACTATTTTAGTCGCAAACGTAGTCAAACTACTTCCAAGCGAGCTAAATGCACTACTTATGGCGCTACATACGCTACTAACAAAACCACCAAAAACACTTAACAATCCCATGTTAACTCCCTTATTTAAATTTGAATATACTCTTTTAAATGCCTATCCATGTAATTATCAAACAAAATCTCAATCTCTTCAGTATTCATAATTTTTTCAAAAATCAGGCTAATACACTCTTTTATGTCCTCATGTAAGCCCTCATCTTGATTTTTATAAAATTTATTAAAGACATATTTGCTTAAATATTTCACGTTGTTTGGTATTTTTTTGCGATCTATCATCTGTTTGATACCGCCTAGCACAATTTTTTCATTATCTTTAACTCGCTTTAACCACTCAACCTCAAGCGCATAAAAATCGTATTGCAAGGCTTCTTCTAAGTCTTTTACGTTTGGCACATTATTTTTAATTTCTACTGGCGGTATTATACCTTTTTTATAGTTTTGCCTGTAATAATCCAAGACATTATCTCTTAAAATTTGACTATCTATCACGGCTGATTTTGTGGTGCTGACATTTTCAAGTTGGGCTATTTGCACCTGAATCGGCTTGATAAAATTTGGATTAGATACTATTGCTCTACCAGTTTCCAAATTTGATAAAAACTCCTTTTGTTCATCATTTAAAGCCATTGTATTACCTATCGCCTCTTTGTCGTCTTGAGCGAAAATTTTATGCACTATTTTTGTGTTTGTGTTTTTTAACACTTCTGGCGTTAGTTTGTTTGGGATTTGATCTACTATTATTAGCGACTCTCCATATTTTCGCACTTCGGCAAGCATATCGGCAAATGTCTCTACGCCTAGTTTTTTGTTTGGGCTATCTCCCGGCATAAATTTAGAAAGAAGCCTGTGCGACTCCTCTATGAGTGTAATATGTCTAAATTCCTCGCCTTTATTTTTGTACTCTTTGTATTTTACCTTTAAGGCTTCATTTATATTTATTAATATAAAACCCATTATTAGAGATTTTTCAGCTCCGTTTTTTACCTCTTCTAGTTCTAAAACTACGTTTTTTTCAAGCAGATCGGCAAAATCTACGCTTCGTTGATTATTCAGCATAAAAGCTTTTGAGCCCACTAAAAGCCCTTGAAGTCTTGCATTTATAGAGCCTATGTAGTCTTTTTTTAGTCTTTCATCAAATCCTTGCTCTTCTACTACGATGTTTGCTTGTCGCACCAGATCCGATAGTGTCGGAAACGCAAAAACTCCATCTGCAAACGGATCGCTAAATTTATAATTTTTAGACGTCGATATATCCCAGCCATACTCTTCATAACATCTATAAAGAGCAGTCTCTATGATCTGAGGAATGGCTGCTTCCATATCAAAAGAGGCTTCGATATTTGCTTTTATCATATCTACTCTCGAAGATATACTCTCGTGAGGGAAAAATTCAAATGGGTTTATCCTAAAAGGCGCGACCCTCTCATCTCCAAGCGTAAATATAAGCAAATCATCCATATCATTTAGCATAGCCCTATACTCTGTTTTTGCCGGTTCTATAACCAAAAACGGCAAATTAGCGGACTTTAAAATTCTTTGGCAAGTAGTCGTTTTACCGCTACCTGTAACCCCAGCTATAAATATATGTTTATCAAGCCAAGCTTTATCTATAAAAATTTTTTGATTTAACTCTTTGCCGCTTTGAACCATATTGCCCAAAAATATCGCTTCGTCTTGCGATATTTGCTCTTTAATATTTAGACCAAATTCCACCTCTTCTTTTAGGGATAGTCCGACAACCTCTTTTTTTGGTAAAGTGGCTATCACGCTTAGTTCATTAGCTGACATCCAGCATGATTGGCTAGCTAAATTTTGAGATAGTAGGCTTCTTGATATCACCGCGTTTGTATTTTCTATTAAATTTATTTTAGGAATTTGAAAATTTTTTATACACTTTATCTCGTTTATATCTTTTGCAGCATTTAAATTACTAAAAATGAGCGGAGATTTATTGCTTTCATCGCCTGAGAATATAGCTCTGATAGCATTTCCAAGCTTTGTTAAATTTCCTTTTTCGTTTGACATAAGATATATGCAAGAGTCAAAAAGACCTTTATTTTTGCCGTAGTTTATGCGCTTTAATAAAACTTCGTCTATATACTTTGTAAGCTCGCTAGCCATTTTGTTGGTAAATTCAAAGCTTAAGTTGCTGCCTTGATTTTTAGAGATGGATTCGCTTTTATTAAAGGATTCATTTTCGCTTTTGGTTTGCGAAGAGCCTGTAGTTTTACTAAAAGATGAATTTTCGCCTGCGCTTTCAGACGTTCCCCTGCTAGTGCTTGAGTTTGAATATCTATCGCTTTCGCCTTTGCTTGTATTGGTATTTATACTGCTTGAAGTATTTTTACCTTTTTGATTAGATTCAGAATAATTAGTGCCATCAGATATTGAACTACCTTTAGTTGCCGAAGTAGATGTGCTAGTGGAGCTTCCGTCGCTATGCTGTACTGATGTTTTCGTCATCGGGGCTATATTATTATAAGCATCAAATAAAACCTTTTCTATACCAGCTATCGCCCCATTTGACATCGGTTTTGCTAGTACTACCAAGGCAAATTCGTCCCCGCTCATAATGTCTATAAGTCTATCTATGCCCTGAAAATCCTCTTTATCCTTATATACGCTAGGTATGCCGCTAACTTTGGCAAATCTTTTCATTTTATCTATTTTAGAAACCAGCTCCGCTTTTTGCCCTTTTTCTACTTCAAGCACCTTACTGCCTCTAAAATTGCCTTCAATGCTAGGTTTTAAAACCCTTTTACCTATATCATCGATATCAAGCTCAAGCTCACCCCTATACGACATATCCTTGGCTACGCCGGCATAAAAAGAAACTCCGTTACTACCGCCAACGATCAAATATACAAAAATGATCCCATCTATCCTAAGCGTGCTTATTACGTTTTCAAAAGCCTCTCTTCTAGGGCTATCTTCTTCAAAGGTAAGTTCTTTTATGTGATAAAATTTAACATCGCTAATGTCTATATCGCCATCCAGTTCTAATACAGGTAAATTTTCTATCACGGCATTACCCGAGAGACTTTGCTTAAGAGTGCCGTACAGCTCTTTGTTGTTTACCGTGTTCATATATCTTTTCCTTGTATTTCGGTTTTGTAGTTTCCGTTTTTTATTCCTTCTTCATCGGCTACTACGTATTCAAATTTACTTGGACTTACGATCCTAATATAAATATAGCAGTTCTCGTCTGCAAACCCTGTATCTATCCTCATCTTTTTTATACCGCTATCGCTTATATCAACAGAATTTGTAGTTACCGATGCTTGCGTAGTATAAAATACCTCAAAAACACTCTCGCTAGCATCCATAAATTTGATCCAATCTCCATATTTGGCATCTCTGCTCACGACAGTATTAAATTTGCCCTTTTTCTTTTTGCCAAGATAGTATTTAAAATTTATATCGCTACCGACATTATGGTCTTTTACAAGTATGGTTCCGCCTTTTTTTGATCTTATTAAGCCAAAAGCTACGCCTGTTTTTCCATTCGGTCTTTCAAAGTCACTATCGTTTTCGCCCAGCGGTCTGTAAATTCTATAAAGCCCCTCAAGCGGCTTTTGAAATTCTTTTGATAAATTTTCCTCTTCTTGCGCTATTTTTTCATTAAATAGCTTTTCGACAAATGCCGATTTGCTAGAATTTCCAGCTAAAAATATATTTACCTCTTTTATAGTCCCTAGATCTACTTTTTTATTGCTAAACGCTAGCCTTAAAGCTTCAAAGAAATTATCTACGCCTCTTTTTATTCTAGCTTCTAGTATCTCTAAAATTTTACTTTTATCTATATCTAGGCTAAACCCTGCTATTTGCTTACCTTTTGTGTCTATCAAATTTACGGATAATATGCCGTCTTTATATAGTTCGCCGTCATCTTTACCCTCCCATAGCGGTCTTAGTTTTTCCATTAGTTCTTTAGTGTTTCTTCTGGCTTCTTGAGCGCTACTTATCAAGGTTTCATGCCCGGCAAATTTTTCGCATTCAGGCGGCAACGTAAATTGTATTTTAGATTCAAGTAGTTTTTCTTTATTTGCTTTAAACAGCTCAAAGGCTACTAGCTCAAGTAAATTTTCGCCGCCTAGATATTTATCTCCACCAGCCCCAAAATGCTCTATAACGTAGTCGTATCTGCTATCTTTATCGGCCTCCCTATAAACGCCAAAGTCAAAATCCGTCGTTCCTCCGCCAAAGTCAAATACCCCGTAAAATACCTTCTCGTCGCCAACCGGTTCAAATTTATTTTCTTCAAGTGCTATGACGGCATATGCCGCTGGCTCGCTAGCTCCGCTTATGACTTTTAGCTTAGATAAAATTTCAGGCGTTTGAAGCGAAAGCGGTAACGACTTTTTGATACCTTTATAAAAGCTTTTTAGTATCTTTTCTCTTATATCCATTTCGTAAGTAACCGGAAAAGATAAAATGTAATCCAAAAATATCCCGTTTCGTTGATTATTTATATAAAGCCCCAGATAATAAGCATAAATTTCTATAGGATTTATATCGCCGTCTTCAAGCTCGCTAAATCCTTTTATCTCAAATTCCTTACCTTTTCTATCAAAAATTTTTAGCTTCTTATCTCTTTGCCCGGCCCACTGTTTTAGTTCGTTTAGATAGGAGTTGTATTCGCTAGATGCGCTTTGCAGTAGCGAGTTATACGCCGCATGAGATATATTTACATCCTCCCATCTAGTATATGGCCTGCCTTCTCTTGCCTCATAGTCTTGTATAAATTTACCCAGATCTCCAAAACTTATTATCGTAGGATTTTCATAGTGGCTTTTTTCTATCTTTTTGCCAAGATCGCCTATGCCTACTCTCATCGGATTTATTTTAACGGTATCCTCTTGATATACGACGACGGTACTTTTGGTGCCGAAGTCTATGCCGACTACTCCGTCTTTTATGCTGCTTTTTGGATCTCTTGCTGTTAGGGAACGCTCTAGCTTTACCTCTACGCCGTCATTTTTGCTTTCATCTATCTCCCAGAGTTCCCACAGCCCCAGTCCGACGTCGGTTAACATCTTTGGTTCGTATTCTTTTATATCGGCTCTTATTTTGTCTTCGTATAAAAATGGTCCCGCTGCTACACTTCCATCTATTTCTAATTCTAAATTTTTAAGAATATCTAAATTTGATATTATAAATTTACCTTCTTCAAATTTAAAACCTTGAAGCACCTTGTATGCCATACTATCATCCAGGTCGTTCATTGGTAAATTCGATCTTATAAATTTATAAAAAATCTGCCTAAAATAGTCTTGATTCATATAAAGTAACGCAAAGATCCATATCTCATTGCCGGCATCTCGTTCAATATAAGGATACCAAGTCTTTTCTATCTTACCGCTATCTAGATCGCTAAAATAATAGTACCCTGGGTCATCGGTATATAAATACTGAAAATATTGTTTATCTTTACTTTTTGGCAAACTACGGCGTACTGCGTCTATAATACTTTTAGTCTTTTCGTCGGATAGTTGGACTTTAGAGACTTGAGTAATAATTAGTCTTTGAAGCCAATTTATAAAAACGCTTGCAAAATTTTTGCTAAATTTGTCTGCATTCTCCATATCGGCTTTCGTTTTTTTATTTATATAAATAATCGAATTTAAAGCAAAGTCATAGTATAAACCCGTATTCTTACCAATACTTATGGCATTTTTGCTGCCTTCTCCCAGCTTCAAAAATGTTTCAAAGGCTTCTTTTATATACTTAGTAAAAGTATTTTTAGGATTTTCAATATTACTGTCGCCGCTCTCTAAAAATTCTTTCCAGCTGTCGTTTATATCTTGCTCAAGCTGCTCTTTCGAGACTCTTATTTTTTCGATTTGTTTCGTACTCATCTTTTTCCTTTAAATTTTTACTACGGATTTTCTTTTTATCTCTTTTGTTTTGCTATTTACCATGCCTTTTAGCGCGATCTCGCTTATCTTGCCGCTTATGCTTTGGCTGGAGTTATGCCTTAGGTGCAGCTGCGGATCAAACTCGTCTCCCAGGCTAACGCTTTGAAGCTCGTAAATGTCGCCGTTTGCTTTGGTAAAATTTGCAAATAAAAAATAAAATATCTCCGTGAGTTCTTTTATCTCGGGATTTTGACCCTCTCTAAGTTCGTTATTGATATAGTCCCATAGGTTTTCGATATTTCTAGACTGAACGCCCGAAGCTATGAAGCTAGCCAAGCTATCTTCTTTTAAAATATTTTCTAGAGATTTTTTCGTAGGTGCGGATAAATTCTTAAAATCCTCGTAGGCTTTGACGTCTTTTTTTAAATTTTCAAGCTCTTTTTTACTTTGCTCGATTTGTTCGGCGTATAAATTTATATTATCGGTTAGATTTTTCTTCTCTTTTTCGAGCTGTTCTCGCTCAACTTTGGCGTGAGCTAGCTCGTCTTTGAGATTTTTTATCTCATCTTTTAAAAACGATGAGTCCGAATCAACATTAAACCATTTGGCTAACATCACTTTTAGCTTATCCATAATACCGCTATTGATTTTTTCTTTCACTTCTTCATCCTCCAAAAGCTCTAGCAGTCTCTTTTTATCTATCGAGTTAATCCCGCCTGAAATATTGATTTGCTTATCTAGTGTTTGATTTGATTTTTCTTCATTCATCAATAACTACTCCAAAAATAAACTAAATTATATACTTTTTAAATATCTATAAAATAAAAACGATATATTTTACTATATTTTTCTTACTTAAACACTTAAACTATAGTATGAAAATAAATGCAAAACGTTTAAAGAGCCTTATTTGGCTCTTTAAATTTATGGTTTTTAAGCTTTAAACGCCACTCCGCCTACCTCCCAATCATACTCCGCGGCAATACTCGTCAGGTTTTGCGCCGTAGCTTGCAGTTGTCTTAAGGCCTCTTTCATTTCGCTTACCTTACTACTTCCTCCCACACTAGCTTCTAGGTTTTGATGGCTTATAGTCATTTGGAGTTGAGTAAGCGCCAAGTAAAATTTAACTAAAGCCATATCTAGCTCTATATCAAGCAAAGGCTTTATGGCTATATCTACCGCCTCTTTTTCTTTTTCTCCGTAGTCTTTACAAATCTCGGTTAGTATCTCTGGTAGATAGCTTGCATGAAATTTATTCTCCATCCCGGATAGCTTTTTTAGGATATTTTCGTCTATTTCATTATATTCATCTAGTCCCATAGCCGTTTTAGCCACGTATCCGATGGTTTTTACTACGCCTCCAAAGGGACCAAAGGTATCTTTATAGTACATATCGTCTATTTCTCGCTCATCTGCGTCAATGGGTTTTTTAGTTAGCTTTATGCTTTGGGTTAAATTTAATATTTGACCCGCTAGTTCGCTCATCTTAAAGCTCTTTGCTTTGGCTACCGCCTCGTTAGCCTTTTGGATAAAATCTACGTTTAAACTCATTTGATCTCCTTTGATTTAAATTACAACGTAAATTTAACATTGCATAGCGACAGGTTGAGTCATTTTTCGTATCTAACTTCAAAAATATTAGCTTTTTCTCGATTTTTTCTCTGCCAAGCCGCGTCAAAAATTCCATCGGGTTCAAATTTATCGTCGGCGATTATCAGCGCATAAATTTTACTGCCGCCTTTTTTTATCTCTTTAGTTATATTTTTTATCTCATCCGTTACGGGAAACACCATATCCGAGATAGTTAAAATATCGGCATTTGCATATCCGCCCTTTTTTATTAGTTTTAGAGCTTCTCTTACGGCAGGAGTTAGATCAGTACCACCACCGCTATAGCCTTTGTAGCAAAATTTGGCCAAATTTTTCAGGCCCTCTTTGCCGCTTAGGTCTATTTTGATCACTCTTGTATCAAATCCTAATACATAACAAAGCCTATCCTCTGCTCTTGCGATGTCGGCTATCATTTTAGTCGCCACCTTTGCGACGGTTTCGGGGATTCCGCTCATAGAGCCGCTAAAATCGACGCAAAGTATGATGGGTCCTTTGGTATCGGCATTGTATAAAATTTTATCGGTTATTTTCATCTGCTCGGTAGAAAAGCTTTCAAAGCACGTTAGCTTATTTTCTACAAATTTTATATCGAATAAAATTTGAGTATCTATGTCCGTTAGCCCTAGCTCGCTAGGCAAGAGATTATCTATATCGCTACCTAGTTTTATGCCGTCGATCTCCTCTTTTTGATTACGTCTGATCTTGTTTTTTTCAAATATATCCGCATCTTTAAATTTATCCTTTTTGCCGTCTATTCTACCGATCTTGTCGCAAATTTCTTTTAGTTTTGCGTCATTTTTTATCTGTTTTAGATACTTTTTAAAGTGTTCCAGCCACCAACTAAAACTACTTCCTGTGCTAAGACCCCAGCTTAGATACTCAGTCTCGCTTTTATCAAAGCCAAATTCCGTTAAGAAGTCTTGTATATCGTTTATCTTTTTTAGATTCATCCTAATGCCCGCATATATCTTTTTCTTGTAGTTTTTTATGACGTCGCTATCAAATTTTTCGCTATATTCCCGCCTGGCTTCATCTGCGCTTTTTAAAAGTTCCTCAGCCAAATTTAATAGCTTCTCGTTCATATCTTTTTTGGCGTCCATTTCGGGAGTATTTGCACCGCCGCCGTTCTCGTCGCTTTTTTTGTTTTGAATATCTTGTAAAATTTGATTAAATTTATCGGTTTGCTTGGAGTTAAAAAACCTACCGCAAAGCTGTAAAAAAGTAAAGATATCGGCTATGTCTAGCTTATCTAGGTAGATACCGCGGCGCAATGTTATTTGCATTTGCCTCATTGCTCGCTCATGAGCGTCTAGCGGATTTGGTTGTTCGATCAAATTTAAGCCAAGATCGTTTTTAAAATTTATCTCTTCTTTTTTGACGGCTTCTTTTATAGCTTCCGCCAAGCCCTTACCGCCAAAACCGGCAAATTCGACCAAGCATTCGTTTATCAGGATTTGAAATAAAAAATCCTCCCTATCTGATCTCATGGACGCTTATATCCTTTTTTAGACGGTTTAGCTTCGTTTTTAGTCTTTTTTGCGCCTTTAGTTCATTTGATAGCGCAGTTTCTACGATATTTTGCTGATTACCTGATAAAAATATATTAATGCTTTTACTAAAATCATCGCCGAGCTTTGCTTTGGTTTCATTCATTATCGTTTCAAGCTCGCCTAAAATTTCCTCGCATTCGTTTAAATTGCTATCTCTGAGCTTTGCATCGATTGCTATCATATCTCCTTTTTTGCGCAAGGCTATCGGCATGATAGGATCTGAGCTAATGCCTTTTACGTATTGCTGAAAAAACGACCCGGATAGCCAGCCACCCCTTAGCGCGCCTTTATCTACCGATATATAATATCCCATATTTACGGCGCTATCTCTTGCGTAATATATCCTTCGTTCGTAGTTTCCGCGTTCGTTTAGCGGATTGCCCTCAAATGGGCTAAAAGGAACGTAAAATAAAATATCTATTTGATCGTTCGGATCAGTGTATTTGTTTAGTCTGATACTAAATTCGTAATGCGGAATGCCATTAAAATTTTTAGTTTTATATTCATCATCTTGTAAAAAACACAGCTGATAGTACTCGTCGGCGAGTCTTGTAGCCCTTTGTTCTAACTCTATAATGAGCTTTGAGCTTAGATTTTTGCCAGCGCTTTGCGTTACGATATTTTTGATCGCTTCTATCTGCTCTTTTTCGCTCCAAAGACAATTAGCTAGCAATAAAACGTCCGCAGGCAAAACTTCGCTTCTATCGTTTAAAAATGCGGAAGTTTTTAAGATGTGGGCTAAATTTTTCCATCGCCTATCCGATACATATATTTGGCTTTGATTTTCTTGTAAAATTTGCTCATCGCTTGTTTCTTGGCGGCTTTGTTGATACGGATCGCTACTATCGTCTTGATCGTTTTTGACATTAAGCTTTTCTATATTTTCTCTGATCTCTTTTATTATTTCAAGGCTTTGGGGGCTAAATTTGACCGCTTTGGCTCCGTTTGTTATCAAATTTAGCTCATCAAGCGTGATTTTTTCATCATCGCTTACATTTGCTTCCTCAAATTTGCCTTCAATCAAATTTTTAAAATTATCCCACTCTTTTAACGGCTCGACTAAAAGGCGCATATTTAGCCTATCGTAAAGCGCCTCCAGTCCGCTTCCTTGCGCGGGCGTCTCGTTGCTGGCGGCTATTAAAGCATGCAACGGGACTTTTACGTCTTTGCCGTCGTTGCTAAATATTTTTTCGTTTATTATAGTTAGTAGCGTATTTAAGATCGCCGGTGAGCTTTTAAAAATTTCATCTAAAAACGCAAAATTAGCACTTGGCAAGTAGCCCTCTATCTTACGCATATATCGTCCTTCTTTTAGTTCTTTTATGTCTACGGGGCCAAAAACTTCGTCTGGAGTGGAAAATCTTTGCATTAGGTATTCAAAGTGTTTAGCGTCCTTAAACGCTAAAGATATGCGGCGAGCTATGAGGCTTTTAGCAGTACCTGGCACTCCGTATAAAAACACCGATTGTCCTGCAATAACAGCTAAAAGGACGTTTGCCACGATATGTTCGCGCTCAAAAAGCCCGCTAGAGATCGCTGTGATGAGATTTGAAATTTTATTTTTATACATCGGCTTCCTTTTTTTAGATTTTAGAAAATTTAACGTATTGCCGAGACAGGTTGCGTCGCAAGGAAAAAATTAGCTAAAATACGTCAAATTTAAATATGAAGGATTAAAATGCGCTCTCACGATAAAATCGCCGTCAGGCTTGCTCAAATCATAGTAAAACTAAACAGCGGCGAAAGGCTAAGTATAGACGAGCTTGTGGAGGAATTTAGCGTAAATAAAAGGACTATTTTAAGAGACTTTGAGCGGCTTAGTATCCTACCTATCCAAAAAGAAAACGGTAAGTATTTTTTAGAGGAGTACGCTCTTGGCAAACTAGGCTTTAAAGACATAAAAGCTTTTGCCGCACTAATCGGCGCAAGATCGTTATTTCCCGAGCTAGACGATAGATTTATCAGTGACGTTTTAAACGAGAAGCTAAACAAGGCCTATCTAATCAAAAACCAAGGGT
>CALCKS010000197.1 GCA_937965895.1 uncultured Campylobacter sp. | reverse complement strand
AGATCGGTCGCGACAAAAAAGTCAAATGGATAATGGGCGCGCACAAAGGCTGGAAAGATCAGTTCAAGGGCTATTTGCTTCAGCCTGTGGATAAAGACGGCAAAAAAATAGTCTGCGAGGACGAGTACTCAAAATGCCCGGGATATGAGAGCGAGAAAGGCGGATTTGACTGGCAGTGGACGCAGCATACGGCGTTTCGTATCGACAGTAAGTCTAAAAAGGGCGTCGTTTATCTCACCGTCTTTGACAACGGCGACACCCGCGGTATGGAGCAGCCTGCGATGGCGGGCATGAAATACTCCCGCGCGGTCGTTTATAAAATCGATGAGAATGCCAAGACCGTCGAGCAGGTCTGGGAATACGGCAAGCTGCGCGGCAGCGAGTGGTATAGCTCGGTTACTTCGCTAGCGCAGTATCAAGACGACCTCGATAGCGTGATGGTTTACTCGGCGGTTGCCGGCATGCAGTTTGACATCGCCAAGGGCCGCCCGGTCGGCGTGCCTAGCCCTCACATCGACGAGTTTGAATGGGGCGCAAAAGAGCCGTCAATCGAAATCAAAATGACCAACGCGATGGGCTATCAGGCATTTCCGTTTAGCGTAGAAAAGGCGTTTGAGAAGTAAAATTTAAAATTTAGCGGCTCCCGGCAGATGCGCTTCGGGGCCGCTTTTTGGTAAATTTGGATTTTTGCGCTTGCGGCTCGGTTAAATTTTGACGGTTCAAATTTGACTGGTCGCGGGCTTTAAATTTAGATCAAATTTGATCTTGTAAGAGGTAAAATTTAGGCTCGCGTTTCCATCCTTTGCGCTAGTCTAAATCTTACCTTTTCCTGCCAGGCGTTTGGGAAAATAGGACTCCGAAAGACAATAGCAACGCCCGAACGCTTGGATTTTTACTGCTACTTAAATTTACCCGTTTGCTTCATAAAATTTGCTTTGAATTTTCAAAATTACACCCTTGTTGCCGTAAAACCGATATAATCTACGTAAAAAACTGCGGAGGCGAAAATGCAAAAATTTGTCGAGCAAAAATTTATCGGCGAGCGCGCTATGTTTGGCGCAAAGGATGCGGAGTTTGAGCGGTGCGGGTTTGCAGCAGGCGAGTCGCCGCTAAAGCACGGGCAAAATTTGCGCCTAAAAAATTGCACTTTCGAGTGGAAATATCCGCTGTGGTACACCAAAAACGTCGCCGTGGAGGACGGGTTTTTGATGCAGATGGCGCGCGCTGGCATCTGGTACGCGCAGGATGTGAGCTTTAAAGATACGCTAATCCAGGCGCCAAAATCCTTTCGCAGATGCCAAAACGTGAGGCTAGAAAACGTAAATTTGACCCAGGCCGAGGAGACGCTGTGGAGCTGTGCGGACGCGGAGATAAAAAATGTCTGCGCGCGAGGGGATTATTTTGCGACGAACTGCGAAAACGTGCGCGTTTACGGGCTAAATTTGGACGGGAACTACGGCTTTGACGGCTGTAAAAACGTGCTCGTCGAGGATAGCAAACTGCTTAGCAAAGACGCCTTTTGGAACTGCGAGAACGTGACCGTGCGAAATAGCTTCATCAGTGGCGAATATCTCGCGTGGAACAGCAAAAACGTGACCTTTGAAAACTGCGTGATAGAAAGCCTGCAGGGGCTTTGCTACGTGCAAAATCTCGTGATGCGCGGCTGCCAGACGCTAGATACGACGTTAGCCTTTGAGTACTCAAGCGTGGACGTAGAAATTTTAGGCGGCATAGCTAGCGTGAAAAACCCGCTCTCAGGCGTGATAAGGGCAAGGGAGATAGGCGAAATAATAATGCAAAAAGAGTGCGTGGATCCTGCCGCGACTAAAATAATTTTAGAAAAATAGCGGTTTTTGCCGACTCGTATTTTCACTTATACTTATGCTTGCGGTCGCAACTGCAAACGGAAGGAAATAACGTCCAAACTTGTATCCTGCTGGGCCAATTTCCGCTTCGTATACTTGTTGCGAGCATAAGCGTAAAGTAAAAAGTAAAATGCTTTGCTATATTGTTTTTTATCTAAAATTTGAAGTCAAATTTGGATTAAAAGTTTGCGGTCAAATTTGAGATTTAAGTCGTTTTTGGTTTAAATTGCCCCTTTAAACTAAAGAATTAAATTATTTAAAAAGGAAAAATATGTCGTTTTTTGAAAAATTAAAGTTAGCTTTTTACACGATTTGTCGCCCCGAAAAGCTTATTTCGTTTAGGCTGGCGAAGCCCGATCCGCGCTACACGCGGGAAGCTAATTTTACCCTAAAATACGGCGTCCTTAACGCTCATCAAAATATGAACGCCGTCACGATCGCCTACGACCGTCTGTGCGAACAATATGCGGGATTTAAGCCGCTTTTTATCATCGAAAACGCTCCTCAATGCGAATACACGAATATGCACGCAAGCTCTAGTTTCGAGGTGCTGGACGAGGAGGAGTATAACGCGCAAAACTCGGATGCGCGCGATTTTCCCGTTGCGAAGTTTCGTTTGATGCTAAGCAAATTAAACAACCCCGAATATAAGGCCGAGGTGAGCGAATTTTACGGTAAATTTAGCCTAAACTACCCGCATAAACTAAAAGCGCTAGAGTACGTAAATACCCGCGACTACGATGCGCTTGACGAGGATATCGACGTTTATCTGTGCCCTTGCGAGCGCAGTACGGACGTATTTGCGAGAATGATTCAGGGGTATTTTGCGGACGATTTTGAGCCCGAGCAGACGTATGCGTTTATCTTAATGATGAATGAGCGATTTAGATTCGAGTTTATCGGCATAGGAGCCACGATAATGCTATTTTACCGCCGAGAAAATTTAAGCGACGATAAGGCAGAGGAGCTACTGCAAGAGCTGGCTAAAATTTACGATACGTCTTACGAAGCAATCAAAAAAGCTCTGTGGCATAGCGCGTTTGGATCTCGTAAGACGCTCGTGCTGCCTTTTGCCGAAAACATCGAGGATGCAGTGACGGAGAAGCTGTAAATTTGGGGTAAATTTCGACTTGGAAGCTTAAAAATTTAAGCCAAAATCTTAAACATTACAAAATTTTAAAGAAATTTTAGCTACACTCTGCAAATTTTATAAAAAAGGATGCCAAATGAACCCTTCCGAATTTATCTGGATGGATGGAAAATTAGTCAAATGGGAGGACGCCAAAGTCCATGTCCTAACCCACTCTATTCACTATGCAAACGCCGTATTTGAGGGTACAAGAGCCTATATGACGGATAAGGGCTTAGCGATATTTCGCCTAAGCGATCACACCGCGCGCCTACTAAAATCAGCCAAAATGACGATCCTAAACGTCAAATACACGCAAAAAGAGCTTGAAGACGCACAGGTCGAGCTACTTCGCGCAAATAAATTTAAATCAAACGTCTATCTGCGCCCGATCGTTTACCTAGGCTACGGCGTGATGGGTCTAGCTCACACTAAAGCTCCCGTAAATACCGCAATCGCTGCATGGGAGTGGGGTGCGTATCTAGGCGAAGAGGGCCTAAAAAAGGGCATCCGCGTGAAAATTTCGAGCTTTGCCAAACTAAACGTCGGTGGCCAAATGAGCCGTGCGAAATCAAGCTCGAACTACCTCTGCTCGCAAATGGCAAACTACGAAGCCAAAGAGGCGGGCTACGACGAGGCGCTATTGCTTGATAGCGAGGGCTATATCTCAGAGGGGCCGGGCGAGTGCTTTTTCATCGTGGAAGACGGCGCGCTCATCACTCCTCCAAACGACAGCAGCCTAGCTAGCATCACGCAAGACACCGTCATCAAAATCGCTCGCGACCTAGGTATCGAAGTGCGCAGAGAGCGCATCACTCGCGACCGCGCATACACTGCGGACGAGGCGTTTTTCACGGGTACGGCGGCTGAGGTCACCCCTATAAGCGACATCGATAACCGCGTTATCGGCGCGGGCGAGCGCGGAGCGGTAACTAAACGCCTACAAGACGCGTATTTTGACGTAGTTTACGGACGCAATCCAAAATATGCCTCGATGCTAACTTACATTTAAGGAACGAAATGCCAGCGGATTTGAATGATTATTTTAATAAAAAACGAGGCTCTAGCGGCGGCGGAGACGATAACGGCGGTGAGAGCAAGGGGCCAAAAGTAAATTTTAAAACGCCTGATTTTAAAGGATTTGGCAAAATTTCAGCCTTTGCCTACGTCATCATCGCGCTAGTGGCCGTGATTGCGCTCACGCAGCCTTTCGTTACGATAAACTCGGGCGAAGTGGGCATCAAGTCAAATTTGGGTAAATACGACCCGTCTCCGATGCAGCCGGGTCTGCACTTCTTTATCCCGTTTTTGCAAAAAGTCATTGTAGTCGATACGCGCGTGCGCCTCATCAACTACACGTCTGGCGAAGATATGGGCGAGGCGGCGCAAAAGTACGGCGCACAGGCTCAAGCGGGCATCATCCGCAAAAACTCGATCTCTGTTTTGGACGCGAGAAACTTGCCTGTTAGCATCGACATCACCGTGCAGTACCGCTTAAATCCTGAAAACGCGCCTCAAACGATCGCGTCTTGGGGTCTTAGCTGGGAAAACAAGATCGTCGATCCCGTCGTACGCGACGTCGTGCGCAGCATCGCGGGTAAATACACCGCCGAGGAGCTACCGACGAAGCGAAACGACCTAGCCACGGCTATCGACGAGGGTATCCGCAAGGATATCGACGCACAGCCGAACAAACCCGTCGAGCTGCTAACCGTGCAACTGCGCGAGATCATCCTGCCTGAAAAGGTAAAAGAGCAGATCGAGCGCGTACAAATCGCTAAACAAGAGGCCGAGCGAACCAAGTACGAAGTAGAGCGCGCAAATCAAGAGGCGCTCAAAAAAGCAGCCCTCGCAGAAGGTACGGCCAAAGCTGCTATCATCGAGGCTCAGGGTCGCGCGGACGCCGCTAAGATCGAAGCCGACGCGCAGGCATACGCAAACAAAGAGGTCGCAAAAAGCCTCGATCACAATTTGCTAAATTTAAAGCAGATCGAGACGCAGGCTAAATTTAACGAGGCGTTACGCGAAAATAAAGACGCGAAGATATTCTTAACGCCTGGCGGAGCGGTGCCGAATATCTGGGTGGATACGAAGGATAAAGAGAGGCAAAGCGCGATAACGCAATAACTTTTGCTTGAAGCGGCTCATCTCGCGAGCGTCTTTAATGGAGCTAGTAAAAATTTAGCTCGGCGGACTACCTTGTCCAGCCCACGCTAAATTTTTACATCGCTTCTGCTTGCAGTTGCGACGGCAATGGAAGCAAAGCCTTTTCTCGCTTTAGCGTTACGAGCGCAAAGCGCGAAGTAAAGGAAGGCGACGCTCTACTTCGCTTTGCTCGTAGCTGCAAACAGAGCGTAAGTAGGTCTGCTCTGCTTCGCATTCTGCTCGCAGCTTTTTAAGAAGCAGTTATGGGCCACAGGCTAAGTAAAGCCCCTTCCTCTCCCAAAAGAAAGAAAAAGAAAACTGTAGAGTAAAATCGGAATATAATTTAAACCCTTCCACTTAACAAAGAAGTAAAATAGTTTTGGCTCTCTTTAACTTAAGCTCTTAAAAAGGAGCTTTAAACTACTATGTTGTCAATGAAAAATAAGTATATAGTTCGTTCAAGAATTTCTGAAGCCAAATTTCGTGAAATTTTAAAGTATTTTTGTACCGATATCGAAGCTGCAAAAATAGCCAAATTTACTAAAATTTCAGAAGTTAGCTTGCGTAAGATCTTTAAACGAATAAGAATTCTTATGGCTACCGAATGCGAGAAAATATCTAAGTTTTCAGGCGAGATTTCCAGCTCGCAAGCTCGCCTAGAAGCTTCGCTTTGAAATAGACGAAAGTTACTTCGGAGCCAAGCGAGTAAGAGGTCTTGTGCTCGCACTCTCTTTGAGAAAAGAGGTAGAGGAGCGGCAAATAAAACTCCGGTATTTAACTTCGCTTCGCTCGTTACTGCGAGCAGAACGGTATGCTAAAGCGCGACGGCAAGGTCTATACCCAGATAGTTAAAAACTGTTCTGCAAATGAACTAATACCCATACTATCACAATATAGCGAGCTTGATAGCTCTACTATTTATTCAGACTACTGGAAAGCCTATGACGGACTTGTTGATTACGGAGCCAAAGCGCACTATAGGGTAAAACACTCAAAAAATGAATTTTAGCTACGCTGCGCTTGCTACTTTGCAAGACGCAAACGGTAAAAACCATATAAACGGTATAGAAAACTTCTGGGGATACGCTAAGCATAGACTATCTAAATTTAAAGGGATTAAAAAAGATAATTTCTTGCTTCACCTTAAAGAATGTGTTCTGCATGCAGCTACGAGCGAAGTGAAGTAGAGTTTAGATATAATAACGGAAACAATTCAGAAATACTATATAAAAAACTACTTAAATTGATAAGAAAAAATCCGCTTAAGTTAAATTGAGCCTAGTTTTTAATGACGCGACAAATTTGAAAAACAAATTTAGCACCATAAAGTTGCGGGTCTCGGCGAGTAAAATTAAAAAATTCGCTAAATTTAAGACGATTGGCGGTAAAATCCCTCGTATGGCTAAAATTTGCCTGCGCGCCGAGCCAAACCCGTAGCCGAAAGGAAATAAAAATGAAAATAGACTGGGAAAAAGTGGGCGGTCTTTTGCCCGCCGTCGTTCAAGAAAGCTCGAGCGGCGAGGTTTTGATGCTTGCTTATATGAACGAAGAGGCGTTAAATTTGAGCCTAAAAACGGGCTTTGCGCACTATTTTTCGCGCACGAAAAACCGTATCTGGAAAAAGGGCGAGGAGAGCGGAAATACGCAAGCGATAGATGAGATTTTCCTAGACTGCGACAACGACACTATACTGCTAAAAGTCGTTCAAAACGGCGGCATAGCGTGCCATACCGGCGCAAAATCATGCTTTTTTAGAAAGATTTCTGGAGACGGCGGCGAGTCAAATTTAGCTAGCGATGACGGGCAAAATTTGACGCAAGAGCAAAATTTAAACCAAGCCAAAAAGCCGATCTACGGCATAATCGACGAGGTTTATCACACGATATTAGACCGCAAGCTAAACGCCGATCCGCAGACCTCGTACGTCGCGAGCCTATTTAAAAAAGGCGAAAACGCTATCCTAAAAAAAGTCGGCGAGGAGGCCACGGAGCTTGTGATGGCGTGCAAGGACGCGTCAGCGCGCAAAAACGAAACTTCGCAGTTTAACTCTGCCGCAAACGGCGACCAAATTTCGTCAAATTTAACCCAAAACAAAAATTTTGCTAAAATTTCAAACGAAAATGGCACAAGTGAAAATAGTCAAACTGCCGCGTGTCAAAACCAAAAGCCAAAATCGCCGACCGAGGAGATCATCTACGAGGCGGCTGACCTGTGCTTTCACTCGCTCGTGGCGCTAGCGCTACACGGCATTCATCCTGACCGCGTCAAGGCCGAGCTAGCGCGCCGTTTCGGACTAAGCGGCATAGAGGAAAAAAACTCGCGAAAAGGCTAGGGCGGTCAAATTTGGCACGCTTTGTGCAGGAGGATTTTAAATTTGGCTCGCCGCAAGGCAAACGAAGCAAAGAGGCAAGATGATAAACGAACTAAAACAAGGCTTAAATTTCTATCTGACGCACCTTGGCTGGGTGGATTTTGTCGCCTATATCTGGATGTTTTTGACCTTTTTAGCGCTTGTTTCGCTTTGCATTTACGTCGCGTCAAAGTCCTTTTTCGCGGGCTTTGCGCTCATGATCGTTACTATCGCAGGGCTTGGATTCGGGGCGTATTTTATGCCTAAGCTTTTAGATGAAAATTTGCGAACTCGCTCGCTCGAGCTAGTCTCAACTAAGCAACTTGAGTACTCAAACACGTTGCTTGTGGATCTGCGCCTCACAAATCTCTCAAAAAAGCCGTTTAACTACTGCAGAATCGGCCTTATCTTTTACAAAAACTCGGGCAATACGCTGCGCCGATACGCAAACGAGCTAAAGCCGTTTTTGAGAGAAAATATCGTACTAAAAGAGGCGCTGGACGTAAACGCGACGCGCGAGATCACGCACGTGGTAAATAACTTTCGCGCGCAGGATTACAATATCACGACAAATTCGGAGTGCTTTTGATGGAAGGGTATTTTAACGTATTTCACTTCATCACGCTTGCGGTTTTGGCACTACTATCGGTGCTTTTCGCACTGATCGCCCGCGGCGAAAAAAATCCGAATTTTTTTAAAATTTACATTGCGATAAACGTAATAGCGACGCTGACGCTTGGATATTTTTTCATGATGATCGTGGATAAATACACCAAAAAGGCCGTGCTCATGGAGTTTTCGGGCCACCGCGTGCTAAGAAACGAAACCATCGTGTTTAAGGGCTCACTGCGAAATACGGGCGAGTTTAGCATCGCAAACTGCGATCTGACCGTCAAGCTCATCAACAACCCCGTGAGTAAGGACACGATCGCAGGGTCTATCTTTAAGCCTAGCGGGCTATCGCTATCTTCGCGCAGTGACGAGCGTTCAAACGTAGCTGAGATAACCGCTAGCGTCGCTAAAAATATCGCGCCGAAGCAGATACGAAATTTTAGCCTCTCGATGCCGTATCCGTCGTACTTTGCTAATACCCAAACGATAACAAAGCTGGAGTGCAGATAGGGCGCGGGCAAATTTACTCGAATGCGATATAAAAACCTCCAAAGGAGCTTTTTGTTGAAGGTAGGTATAAACACAAAAATCACGATCTTGTCGATGTTCTTAAAAATAACAAGCGTAGAGATAAAAAATAAACATATATAGTCCGTTCAAAAATTCCGAAAAAGAAATTTAGAGAAATTTTATAGTGTTTTTAGCTCGATATGGAAGTGGTATAAATAGCGGAGTTTATTAAAATTTCATAAAAAAATCGATAAAATAGCTAAAAATATCAGAATTTTATGGCCGGCGTGCATGATAAAATATTTAATTTTAGAATAGATTTCTGGCTCGTATGCCTACTTGGTTAAAAACTTACTACTTTATAAACATTTCTTGGCTAGCGGTTGCTAGTAAAACGGCATACTAAAGTGCGACGTTCAAGTTTGTTTATATAGCCTAAAACTATTTTGCAAATGAATTGATACTGATGTCGCCTAGATGTAGCGACTTTAATTACCCGCTATCTATTCTGATTACCGGAAGGCTTACGATGGTTTGTTGGATTGCGGAGATGAGGTTATAGTGACACAAAGAACTCAAAGAATAATTTAATTGCGATGCGCTTACCGTTTGTTAAGACGAAGCTAGAAGGATAGCGAAGTAGAGGTTAGATGTAATAACGGTAATATGTTAAATAGATTATTATATTCGCTTAACTGATCTTAATTTTAAAAATTTTATGAAAATAGAAAGGGCGAAGACCGCCCCTTGAAGTATAAAGTGTGATTATTTTGCGCTTTTGCAGCAGCCGCATGTGCAGCCCATAACTTTATAGATGATAGCTCCGATGATCGCTCCAACGATAGGCGCAACCCAGAAAAGCCAAAGCTGCTCTAATGCCCAACCGCCCTGAAATATCGCAACGCCGGTTGAACGAGCTGGGTTAACTGATGTGTTTGTGATAGGTATCGAGATAAGGTGGATAAGTGTCAAACCAAGGCCAATAGCGATCGGTGCAAAGCCTTTTGGCGCACGCTCATCAGTCGCACCTAAGATGATGATAAGGAAAAACGCAGTTAAAACCACCTCAGCAACTAGCGCTGAAACTAGACTGTAGCCATTTGGTGAGTGCTCGCCGTATCCGTTGCTAGCAAAACCACTCGCAGTAGCGTCAAATCCAGCCTTACCTGAAGCGATAAGATATAGCACGGCAGCAGCTGCGATCGCTCCGATAACTTGTGCGATGACGTAAGGCACGAAGTCTTTTTTGTCAAATCTTCCGCCAACTAGTAGGCCAACTGATACAGCTGGATTGAAGTGGCCGCCGCTGATGTGACCAACTGCATAAGCCATCGTAAGAACCGTAAGGCCAAACGCTAGCGAAACTCCGACAAATCCGATACCAAGCTCTGGAAAAGCCGCTGCAAATACTGCACTGCCGCAACCTCCAAAAACTAACCAAAATGTACCAAAAAACTCGGCTAAATATTTTTTCATCTATTCCCTTTTAGGTAAATTTAAAAGCGCGCGATTTTAGCATAAATTTATAACTTTGCAAAATATTTTATAGTCTAAATCTATAACATAATGTCTCATGGGGCTTTTTAGTATTTGTTCTGGTTGTTTAGCTCGCGTTTCGGATTTGCTGAAAACTTAGCGGTACCGATATCAAGATTCTCCGAGCTTGGCGTGCGGCACCTAGCGTAAGCGCATATTTTTTACGTTTTTGTTGTTCTCTACGTACCGTTAAATCGATTATTTGCATATTTATTAGTTATCATCTAAGTTGTTAAATTTTACTCATAGACCACGATTTGTATGCTGTCCGAAAAGAGCGTATTTGCTAAAACCGTCGCTGTTTTTCTCATAATTCAAAGCAAAAAGTATCCTTAAATATAAGCCTTTAAAATCAAAACAAAAATTAAAAACGCGAAGAATTATCTTGAACTAAATTGCGATAAGAGCCGGGTTGATCGTAAAAAGCTTCTAGACATTAAGTGTTGGGGCTTTATTTTCCGCAATCAAGCCCGTAGTCATTTGACGGTTTTTTTACGCTTATCGCTGAATGCGGCGGAAATATAGCCGCAGTTGTATGGTAAATATTAAAAAGTCGCATGGGTGACCGAAAATACTTTTAATCCAAAATCGTTAATCGCCCCTCGACGTCTTGCCTAACGGCTTTATGCGAATTTAAATACTCAGCCAAGATATCCAAACAAGAAGTGGAAATCATCTTAGGAGCGCCGAAATTTTTCACGTGCTCAAAACTGACGCCAAAAAAGCTTTCTAAATTACAGTAATGGTAGTTTTGTAGACCGATCGTGAAAATATCGTCATCTGCTATTTCTATTCCACGATAAGTTAGGCTAATGATTTCTCGGTTGGAGCGCGAATAGGCGAGTTTTAGCCCCTGCGATAACTGATAAAATTCCGTTGTTCCCAAAAAGGCGTCGTCTCGCAGTAGATAGCACATCATTTGGCGAAAGGTTCGGCCGTCCGCTCTGAGCATATAAACGCCGTCATCATAAGGAAAAATTTCGGCCAAGCCCCCATACTCTACGATCGGCCCTAGCTTTTCGCCCCGAATACTGCCTGAGCCAAGCAACATAATATCTATGCCTAGGCTGTTTTTGAAAATATCGGCAAACAAATTTCCCAAAGCTGTTTCGGTGTTGCGCTGCGGGTGCGTTAGCGGACAGCTAAAACGGGTGATGACGCGAGTATATTTTTGATCGGTTACGCTCTTATATTTTCGAATCAAATTCTCTATTTGTTCGTCGACCGGGCAGTACTTGTCGTTTATTGGGATGCACTGCCATTTGTAGCTTTCGATGCTGTTGGTGTCGGTATTTACCACGATATCAAATCGCCCGATCTGGTCGGTACCGACGCCCGCTTGGGCGATCAAAATATCGTTTACGACGTAAGGCTGCTCCATCAAGGTATGAGAATGCCCTCCGATAATCAGATCGACGCCCCATTCGGGTCGTAGCATGGCGGCTAGCTTTTTATCAAATTCAAAACCGATATGGGTCAGCAAAACCGTAAAATCGATATCGATTCGGTTGTATGTGTTGCATATTCGCCCGACCTCTTGCGCCGCCTCTTCGATTCCGATGAAAGAACCGATCAGGTGGTCTTGCTTGGCCTGCTCCAAAACCGCATCGGTAATGATACCGATAAAAAGGATTTTCATGCCGTCAAGCTCCATGATGTAGCAAGGCGGAAATAGACGGGCGTGATTGGTTTTGATAAACAAATTTGCATTTATGATGGGAAACTGGGCGCACTTTTCTATAAAAAGCAAATGCGGAATACCGTAATCCAGCTCATGATTACCTACCGTAGCGATATCGGGCGCCAGGGCGTTCATGATCTCGATCGTGGAAATCCCTTTGTACTCCGAATCGATAATCGAGCCTCGAAACATATCACCGGCAATAGCGTAGATAACGTTTTTCTCTGTTTGGCGGACTTGATTTATATAGCCGGACAGCATAGAGACGCCGCCTACTAGCTTGTCGTCTATTTGCTCGGCAAAAAGTCTCCATGCAAATCATTGGAGTGAAGCAGGGTTAGTTTTTTTAAATTTGGCGCGAGATTCATCTGGTCACCTCCTTAAAGGGAAAAGCAGTAAAAACGAAAAGAATTTTAAGCAGTAAATAAAATATTTGCAAACCATAAAACACTCTCCTTATAGAAAATTTTATCGGTTCCTGACTTCTTTTTTATTAGATTACTCTCTTTTTTATGCGTCTTGCTTAAACTAAAACCGTTTTTTAGTAGAAAATTTAAAGTCGCATATTTAACTAAAAATTTTGCAATCTTTTAGTTTATTTGAGCCGAGCGCAAATTTAAACTCGGCTCAAATTTAAATTTATTTACGATTTTTTATTGTATCTAGCCACTTGCAGCCGTCCTGATCACCTTCATCGCAAGCCTTCTTAGCGACTCCCTCAATCATTTTGCAAGTTGCAGTATCGCCTAGTTTGCATGCTTTGTATCCATATTTCATCGCTTTGTTATTATCTGCTCTTACGAGGTCTAAAGCATAGAGGCGCGTATACGCAAGCCCGTACTCGCAACCTTTGTCAAAAAAATACAACTTTTTTCCGGATCTTTAGTATATTTTACGGCCTCGTAGCATCCTTGCGCATATCCGTATTCACAAGCTTTTTCGTAAAAATACAGCTGATTTTTCGGATCGTAGTTGTAGGAGCTTGCTATCTGGAAGCAAGCTTCACCGTCATTTTTTTCTTCGCAAGCAGATTTTTGTTTTTCTGAAGCTTCTTTTTTCTCGGTGATACTAGCAATCCGGTTGCAGGCGCTTGTATTTCCAAATTCGCAAGCTTTGTTATAAAAAAACAGCTTTTTTTCCAGATCGTTTCTGTAATAAGTATCTGCCAGCTGAATACAATCATAATCGTTCTTTTGTTCGGTTCAAAAAAACTCCAGCCTCTTGCTCATGCCCCCTATCTTGTCGCACGCTGGGCCTTTTGGATTGTGTTTGCAAGCCATGGTATAAAGCTCTGTGGCTTTTTTATCGTCTTTTATGCCGTATTGATCGCTTTCATAGAGTACAGCTAGGTTGGCGCAGCCTTCTGGATATTTATCGTAGCAAAGTTTTTCTAAAATTTCCTTACCTTTTTTGATGTTTTGTTTCATACCTACGCCGTCCGTATAGAAATGGCTCATAATAGAGCACATATCATATACGTCTCTTTCGCACAATCCTTCATACAGATTAAACGATTTTTTATAATCCTTCTCTACGCCCTGACTGTAATAATACATATAGGCAAGAAGCTTACAAGAAGTATCGTCCTTTCCGGCATCGCAGCCCTTTTTTGCGTAATTAAACGACTTTTCATAGTTTTTTTGTCTGTGTGCGATGGAGGCTAGCGTGCCGCAACTTTTAGCATCTTTTGCTTTGCAAGCCGCATCGCGTTTCTCCTCAAGCTCTTTTGGATAGCCCTTGTCGCAGCATAGTTGGACCTTGTTTTTTGAATAATCGCAGCACTTTTTGTAGTACTCCGTGACCGTTTCCGAATCGCAAGGCATGTCCGGCTTCGTAGTATCGTAATGCTTCGCGAGTCGTTCGCAAGACAACCAACTTTTCTCTTTCAGGCAACCCTCTTTATCGTAGGCGACGGCCTCTACGGTTTTGCCGGCCGATCTTAGTTACTCTGCGATTACAGTACTGCTTTCCGCATGAGCGGATATTGTAAACAACGCAACAGAAAGGATAAAAACTAGTTTCTTCATAGCTATCTCCTTGTGTGGAATTTGTTTATTATTGATTATACTATATTTTACTAATAACGAGGTTATTTTTAGGATAAATTTAATGATTTCTTTATCTGTATTATTTTTGCGAAATTTGACAAATATAAATATTTTATACTGAATTAGGCTCTCTTTAACTTAAGCTCTTAAAAAGGAGCTTTAAACTACTATGTTGTCAATGAAAAATAAGTATATAGTTCGTTCAAGAATTTCTGAAGCCAAATTTCGTGAAATTTTAAAGTATTTTTGTACCGATATCGAAGCTGCAAAAATAGCCAAATTTACTAAAATTTCAGAAGTTAGCTTGCGTAAGATCTTTAAACGAATAAGAATTCTTATGGCTACCGAATGCGAGAAAATATCTAAGTTTTCAGGCGAGATTTCCAGCTCGCAAGCTCGCCTAGAAGCTTCGCTTTGAAATAGACGAAAGTTACTTCGGAGCCAAGCGAGTAAGAGGTCTTGTGCTCGCACTCTCTTTGAGAAAAGAGGTAGAGGAGCGGCAAATAAAACTCCGGTATTTAACTTCGCTTCGCTCGTTACTGCGAGCAGAACGGTATGCTAAAGCGCGACGGCAAGGTCTATACCCAGATAGTTAAAAACTGTTCTGCAAATGAACTAATACCCATACTATCACAATATAGCGAGCTTGATAGCTCTACTATTTATTCAGACTACTGGAAAGCCTATGACGGACTTGTTGATTACGGAGCCAAAGCGCACTATAGGGTAAAACACTCAAAAAATGAATTTTAGCTACGCTGCGCTTGCTACTTTGCAAGACGCAAACGGTAAAAACCATATAAACGGTATAGAAAACTTCTGGGGATACGCTAAGCATAGACTATCTAAATTTAAAGGGATTAAAAAAGATAATTTCTTGCTTCACCTTAAAGAATGTGTTCTGCATGCAGCTACGAGCGAAGTGAAGTAGAGTTTAGATATAATAACGGAAACAATTCAGAAATACTATATAAAAAACTACTTAAATTGATAAGAAAAAATCCGCTTAAGTTAAATTGAGCCAATAAAAATAAAATAATTATACTACTTATTGGTTTATTCTATACTTGGCATACAATACTGATTATGCCGATTTTTTATTCAATATTACTATTGTTTCGGTTTGGGGGATTTTCAAGCTACAATCCGTTTGCGGCTAAATTTATATTACTAGGATTTAAAGGAGTAAAATTTCCAAACAGTTCGCTTCCTTCATCTATGATATCATTTGAATTTCTATCGTGGACCAAAAGACTACCTTCTTTTTCTAAAATATTTTCCATTAATACTCTTTAAAATATATTTAAAACTAAATTTGAAAGCCAATTAAGAATTTTTGATATGCTTATCTTTCCAGTTTTTATATGGCGATAACCGTTTTTATGAAATAGAACAGCTAAGTTCTAATATTTGAAATGTTATAGTTCTCTTCAAACGTTAGGTTATTATAGTGAAAAAGTAAGATAAATCTACATACGCTCGTCTTGCAATCTAAAATTTTCATCGAACAGTAAAATAAAATCAAATTTATAGAAAGCATTGCATAAAATAAAACAATTCTGAAAAAATGTACCGCTTTTTATCAAAGGCGCACCATGGTCTAAGAAAAAATTAAAAGAAAGGGAAACTGCAAAAGAGGCGGTTTAAATACCGATAAATAAGGCATTTATGGTGTCACGGGGGAGACTTGAACTCCCGACCTCCGGCTTATGAGACCAGCGCTCTAACCAGCTGAGCTACCGTGACGTTAAAGTTCGCAATTATATTCAACGTTTGCTTATATATTGATAAAATATTTTCATTTTTGCGCAGTATGGCGCCTGAAATCAAATTTTAAAATTTGATTCGCTGATTTACGGGCACAAATTTCATCAAATTTAAATCTGTAAAAACCCAAATTTGAGCTAAAAGGCATCAAAAACAAAATCCGTATTTTCAAAATGCGGGTTTTGTCGCTCAAATTTGACGAGTTCAAATTTGCCAAAATAGATCAAATTTGAAACGGCAAAGGCCGAATTTACTTGATAAAATAATCCCCGTCAAAGCTAACCAGCGAGTACTTGCGCTCGCTGCCGATGCTGCTAACTAGCTCGTCCACATCCAAAAACTCGAGGCTGTCCGCACCGATGTATTCGCACACCTCTTCAGGCGTTTTGTTTGCGCTGATTAGCTCCTCGAAGCTCGGGGTGTCGATGCCGTAGCGCTCAGGGTATTTTAGCTCGGGGCAAGCGACCTTGAAGTGTATCTCTCTCGCGCCCGCGTGACGTAGTAGCTCGACGATCTTTTTGGAGGTCGTGCCGCGCACGATGCTATCATCCACGACGACCACGCTTTTGCCCTTGAGCAGGCTTGCCATCGGGTTTAGTTTGAGTTTGACCTTGAGGTTGCGCATCTCTTGCGTCGGCTCGATAAATGTGCGGCCGACGTAGTGGTTGCGCACGATAGCTAGCTCAAACGGTATCCCGCTAGCGTTTGCGTAGCCTAGCGCCGCCGGCGTGCCGCTATCTGGTACCGGCACGACGAAGTCTGCGCCAATCTTGCTCTTTTTGGCTAGCGTTTCGCCCATTTTTTTGCGCACTTCGTAGACGCTTTTGCCCTCGATGACGCTATCGGGGCGCGCGAAATAAATATACTCAAACGCACAAACTCTAGGCTCCGCTTCAAAAAGGCGCACGCTTTCAAACTCGCTTTTGCCCTGCTCGAAAACCAGCATCTCGCCGGGCTCCACGTCTCGGATAAAGGTCGCTCCCACCAAATCAAACGCGCACGTCTCGCTAGCTACGATGTAGCCGCCGTCTTTTAGGCGTCCAAGAGAGAGCGGTCTCACGCCCCAGCGGTCACGGATGGCGAAAATTTTATGGCGCGACTGGATGAGTAGGCAGTAAGCGCCTTTGATCTGCTTTAGCGCCGCGACTATGCGGTCTTGTAGGTGTTCGCTGTGGCTTCTAGCGATGAGGTGGACGATGTTTTCGGTATCCATATTGCTCTGAAATATCGCGCCCTCGGCGATCAGAGCTTCTCGGACTTCGTCTTTGTTTACGAGGTTGCCGTTGTGTGCGACCGAGATCGAGCCTAGCGCGTAGTTTGCCGCGATTGGCTGCGCGTCGGCGACGGAGTTTTTGCCTGCGGTGGCGTAGCGGTTGTGCCCGATCGCCATATCGCCTTTTAGCGCTTCAAAGCTCTTTTTGTCAAATACCTCGGTCACGAGTCCGCGACCCTTGACGGTTTCTATGTGTCCGTCATTGCACGCGCTGATGCCGCTTGCTTCCTGGCCTCGGTGTTGCATGGCAAATAGCGCGTAGTATGCCGTTCGCGCAGCGTCTTTAGAATTTATTACTCCAACTATCGCACACATTTTAATTTTTCCTTTTTGAGGCTCGTCTCGCGAGCGCTTTTTGCGGAGCTTGAAATTTTCGCCCTGCGACAGACTACATGTCTAGTCTTGGACGAAAATTTCTGCGCAACCCAAAAAATCATCTCGCGATACTTTGCCTCTCATACTAAAATTTAATTATCAAAAATTTGAACGCAAAATGATAAGGCACAGGATTTTTTCGCTTAATTAAGGCGAAATTTAATTTTTAAGCGTAGGCTAACCGTGCGGGTTGCCGAGCTTGAAAATTAAATTTCAACGCAAAGTAAGTAGAAAAAGCCAAGCCGCTTATTATCACAGCCCCAGGCAATCATCTATCCCGTACAGCCCGCTCTCTCGCCCCGCCACCCAAATAGCCGCCTTTATCGCGCCCTTGGCAAAGGTCGCACGGCTAGTTGCGGTGTGGTTTAACTCGATAAACTCGCCCTCGTTGTAAAATCCGACCGTATGCCTGCCCACGACGTCGCCGCCTCGCACTGCCAGGATCGCGATCTCGTCCTTACTGCGAGCTCCGACCATGCCGTCTCTGCCCGTTACTAAAATATCTTTTAGATTTAGTCCTCTAGCTGCCGCCACGCGTTCGCCAAGCGTTAGCGCCGTGCCGCTTGGAGCGTCTTTTTTATGTCTGTGGTGCTGCTCGACGATCTCGGCGTCAAATTCGCGCAATGCCTTTGACGCAAGCGCCGCCAAGCGGTTTAAAACCGCGACGCCAAGGCTCATGTTGGTAGCGTAAAGTATCGGCATCGCCGCGCTTGCTAGCTTTAGCAGGTTCGCGCCGTCCTCGCCAAGACCCGTCGTGCCGATGACTAGCGGTTTTGGATCGGTGCGAGCGTAGTTTAGCAGGTTTATCGCGCCCTCTTTGATCGTAAAGTCGATAACGACGTCGCAGTTTGCGAAAAGCTCGTCAAATTTATCCGTGAGGATGACGCCTTGGGGCAACGCAAAGTCAAGCGGCTCTATCGTATAAGCCGCGCTAAGCTTTGCGCCAGGCTCGTTTTTTAGGCACTCTATGATCATGCGTCCCATTTTGCCGCTTGCGCCGTGGATTCCTATTTTTACCAAAATTTATCCTTTAAAATTTGGCCTAAATTTAGCATAAATTTCATAAAAATAAATTTAGCACGGCCGTAGTCTTTGCCGCGCGCGGGCAAAAATATTAAAAATCGCGCTATATAATCGGCTTTTTAAATTTAAAGGACGACGATGAGGAAAATTTTATTTTTATTTCTAGCCGTTTTTGCGGCGAGCGTTTTGGCTAAACAAGCGCCGGTTGCAGAGGCCGCTAAAACGCGGCAGCTGGACGCAAATTTGAGCGCGTCAAATTTGACGGCGAAAGATAAAACCGCGCAAAAGCTAAATTTGACCCAGGATGCTGCTATCATCAGCGGCGAGCTAGCAAACGGGCTAAAATACTACGTCGAGGAAAACAAGCAGCCCGCAAATTCGGCCTATTTTTATCTAGTCGTAAACATCGGCTCGACCGATGAGCGCGAAAACGAGCTGGGGCTGGCGCACTTTACCGAGCACATGGCCTTTAACGGCAGCCGCGAGTTTAGCAAAAACGAGCTGGTTAAAAAGCTAGAGAGTCTCGGAGTGGCCTTTGGCGCGGATCTAAACGCGCAGACTAGCTACGATCAGACGGCCTATCTGCTAGAAATCCACGTAAACGAGCAAAATTTAAAGGACGTTTTCCGCGTTTTTCGCGACTGGATCGACGGCGTGAGCTTTGACGCGGCCGAGCTGGATAAGGAGCGGGGCATCATCGTCGAGGAGGAGCGCGCTAGAAACACGCCCGCGTATAGATTTTACATCAAAAACCGCGTGCCAGAGCTTTATGGCGAGAGCATCTACGCCAAAAGGTCGCCCATCGGCGATATGAATATCGTAAAAAACGTCGACGTAGCGACCATAAAAGGCTTTTACGAGAGGACGTATCAGCCTAGATTTATGAAATTTATCGCAGTTGGCGACTTTGATAAAAAGCGCATCGAGGAGATGATAAAGCAAAGCTTTGGCCCCGCTAAAAATACGAACGACTACGTGAGCCCTGATAAAACTATCCCTATAAAAAGCGGCTTTAGCGTAAACAACTACGACTCGGCCGAGATCGGGCTAAACTCGCTAAATTTGATCTTTACGCAAAAGTATAAATTTGACGGCGAGATCCAAAGGCTCAGGCAAAATTTACTCACAAACTACATCTCAGACCTAGTTGCGATGATATACGAGCAGCGAAATTTGGCCCTGCGCGGGAGATTTTACTCGCCGATCATCGAGGATCAAAACGTGCTTTACGCCTTTGAGATAAACGCCGTGGATGATGATTTTAGCGGCGCGCTTAGCGATTTAGCTAGCGTTTTAAAGGGCGTGGAGAAATTTGGCTTTAGCCGGGCGGACTTTGAGAGCGTGAAAAAAGATTTTATAAACTCGGCTAAAAATGCCTATTTGCAAGCGGGCAACAAGCGCTCAAGCGCGGTCGCGGCAAATATCGAGGAGACAACGAGGATCGGCGGCGTGCTGCTTGGCGAAAAGGACTTGCGCGACGTTACTTTGGCGCTGCTTGATGAGATCAGCCTAGATGACGTAAACGCCGAATTTAGGCGGATACTCGGTATTGACACAAAAACTTTAAACGTAATTAGCGCCAAGGGAGCAAAGCTAAACGAGGCTAAATTTGATCAAATTTGGGCGGAGGCAAAGCCCTACGATACGCTAGCCTCAAATCAGGCAAAGAGCGAGCTTTTCGACTACGGCGCGCTAAAGCCTAAAAATTTCGTATCAAAAAAGCATAACGAAAAGCTTGATTTTTACCTTTATGAGCTGCCAAACGGCGCGCGCGTCGCATTTAAAGAGGTAAAAACCAAAAAAGACGTCGTCTGGCTAAGCGCGGTTAGCCGCGGCGGCACGTCAAATTTAGCCAAACCAAAGCAGGGCGCGTTAGCGGTAGAGGTCTCAAACGAGAGCGGGGCGGGGGAGTTTAGCAACTACGACCTGGCTAAAATCCTAAGCGGAAAGCAGCTAAGCTATAGCAAATTTATCGATCAGCTTTCGCAAGGATATAGCGCAAGCTCGGCTAGCGCGGACTTCGAGTGGCTTTTGCACGCGCTGTTTTTGGAGTTTAGCGAGCCTAGATTTGACGAAAACGCGCTAAAAAAGACGAAAATCAACGAGCTTGAAAAGCTGGAAAAGACCAAAAATCTGCCCGAGCGCAAATTTCGCGACGAGTTTGCGAGATTTTTCTACGAAAACAACCCGCGAACAAACCCGCTCGAGGCCGCGGACATAAACGAGCTGCAGATGGACGACGTAAAAAAGATAGTGAAGGATAAATTTACAAACGCGGCGTCGTATGATTTTATCGTGGTCGGCGATCTAAATTTGACTGCGGTCGAGCCGCTTTTGCAAAAATATCTGGCAAATTTGCCCGCGCGCGCAGGACGCGAAAATTTCGTGGACGACGGCGTAAGATCGATCGCGGGCGAGCGGGAGTTTAAGCGAAGCTACCAAACCACGCAGCGAAGCGACGCCGCGATGATAATGAAAAACGAAAACGTGAAATATTCGCGCCCAGAGCTACTGCGCGTAAACGCCCTATCTGCGGTGCTTTCGATGATGCTGCGCGAGGACGTGCGCGAGGACCGCGGACAGGTCTACGGCCTGGGCGTGCATATGAATCTCGCAAAATATCCGTACCAAAGCTTCACCGCGCATTTTGGCTTTACGGCTGCGCCTGATAACGTAAATGCGGTGCTAGGCGAGATAAAATCAAACGTCGCCGAGCTAAAAGGCGGCGCGGACATCCAGCGCTATCTGCAAAATTTCAAAAAATCAGCACTCGTAAAAATGCGCCAATCCTACGTTCAGGGCGAGTTTTGGACGCGGGCTCTCATGCGCGAGCTAGTTTTTGGCGATGAGGTTTTGAGCCTGGACGAGTACGAAAGTGCGGTAAATGCGCTCACCGAGCAAGACGTGAAAGACGCGGCGAAGCTCTATCTGGATGAGAAAAACGTCGTGATAAGCGTAAATAATCCCGCTTTGGCGAAGTAAAATTTGAGCCTCGGCGGTAAATTTGATTTGCTGCCCGGGCGATGAGTAAAATTTGGCTTTAGATTTGACTAAGGACTGTTAAATTTGAAGCTAAATTTACCCCTCGCCAAACAAATTTTGAGTTAAACCCTCTCAAATTTAACTCAAATTTTTGCTGACATTTTATCTCCTTTTATCTATTTGCTTTGTAAATTTGAGTTTAAGTCTGATTTGCTTCGGTTGCCATCTATGTAAATTACCTTGTTTGGGTCGCCTTTTAATGTATCCCAAAAACTTATCATACTTTTTAGTTTCTTTTTTTCGTTTGCCCATCGTATAAACGTATAGGTATCACTAAATGCCCCATCTTTATCTGGGCAATACCTCTCTCCATTTTTTATGGACATACGTATTAGTATGGGTATGGTTTGATTTTTATCTATTTCCTCTTTCCAATTATCGATGTGCCATCTATAGCTTTTATAGCACTCCTCATACGCCTTCTTTAGCTCCTCTTTAGTAGGTTGCCCAGAAACGTTGTTGTCTAGGAGTAAATTTAGCATAGGTTCGTAGTTCGGGATGGTATCTAGCACGGCATAATATGAGTATATGAAAGGCGAACTATCGTCTCTTAGGCCGGGAAACGAGGAGGGTCTATTTCGAAGTTTGGGTTTATACCCGCCAGCAAGGACTATATCGGCCATTTCGACATAGTTATGCCATACTATATACCTCATAGGGTTATTTGCGTCTTTGGATTCTTTATTGACTTGGTAATTATCTCGAAATACTA
>CALCKS010000196.1 GCA_937965895.1 uncultured Campylobacter sp. | reverse complement strand
GCAGAGCCGCACTCGGCCAAATTTTACTTCAAATTTACGTATTTTATCCTATCTTTTTCGCCAGCGAGCTCAAATCCTCGCAGCCTCAGACGGCAGCTGTCGCATTCGCCGCATGCCTCGTCCTCGCGCTCGTAGCAGCTCCAGGTTAGCTCTAGCGGTGAGCCGGCCTCGAGCGACTTTCGCACGATATCTGCCTTGCTTAAATTTACCAGCGGCGTGACGATTTGTAGGCTAAAATCCTTTGAAGTGCCGGCGTTTACGGCGGTTTCTATCTTGGCGATAAAGTCCGCCGTGCAGTCTGGGTAGCCCGAGCCGTCCTCCTCGACGATGCCGATGTATAGCGCCTGTGCACCCTCTTTTTCGGCTAGCGCGGCGGCGATAGAGATAAAGATGCCGTTGCGAAACGGGACGTAGGTGCTAGGAGTGTCCGGTTTGGCGCCGTCTTTGCGGATAGCTAGGCTCTCGTCCGTTAATGCGTTGCCGCCGATACTTGCTATAAAATGAGCGTCTAAATTTACCTTTTTTAGCGCGCCGATGCGCTCGCAGATCTGCTCAAAAGCTAGTTTTTCGCGCTTCATCGTTCGCTGTCCGTAGTCAAAATGCAGCGCGATGATCTCGTAGCCTGCGCGCTTGGCGAGGACGGCGCAGAGGGTGCTGTCCATGCCGCCGCTCATTATGCAAACCGCTTTCTTTACCATTTCTATCCTTTTCTTGATTGCTCGTCTTTTTGGTTTATACTTCGTTGTATTTTAATTTTACTCGGTCACTACCGACGAGGTAGCTCCCGTCGTAAAATTTAAATTCGCCTCGCCTAAACGCAAAAATACTTCGCGTTTTAATAAATTTTGGAGTCAAATTTGTAAATTCCGGCTTTAAATTTTACTCGCCGAGACCCGCACCTTGAAAATGTCAAATTTGCCTCCATCAAAATTTACAAAACCAGCGACGCTTTGCGTCAGCAAAGCGGTGTCGCCACATCTCACGTCGTAGGGGTTGGGGGATCGTTAAGGGGGAAGGGAGCGACTTCGTAATTCAAGCCCCTTCCCCCTTAACAAACAAAAGCTAGTTTTATTAAAATCAACCCGATTTTTCGCTAAAATCATACTCAAATTTTACTAAAGGAAAGCCAAAAATGATACTTTGCGAGGACGATTATCCGAGGATTTTGGATCAAATTTGCGACTATTTGACCGCAGGCGAGGTGGAGCTAAGCTTTGTTGACGCCGAGGAGATGAAGGAGATAAACGTCCGCCAGCGCGGCATCTACGAGACTACGGACGTACTGAGCTTCCCGCTTGAGATGCAGTTGCACGCGCCGCTTGGCTGTATCGTGATAAACACCGAGCTAGTCGCTGCCAAGGCCGCCGAGCTAGGGCACAGCGAGGATGACGAGACTGCACTGCTTTTCACGCACGGGCTGCTTCACGTGCTGGGCTACGATCACGAAAACGACGAGGGCGAGATGAGGGCCAAAGAGTGCGAAGTGATCGAGAAATTTAGCCTACCAAAGAGCCTCATCGTGCGAACGCAGGACGCTGGCGATGAGTGAGCTAAATTTGACGCGCGAAGCACCGGATGATGAGCTGGCGGATTTGCCTGAAAACGTCAAGCTCGACGAGGACGAGGTCGTGTTGTATAAATATTTATGTTCTATTAGATTTTTTTGCGTGTTGAAGATTATTGCTTTCACCTTATTTATATGGCCTCCATGCGCTTTATTTTTAGAGAGTGGAACGCTTATGAAAATAGGCTGGGTGATTTTTGTTATCGCTTTGTTGGTATCGATATATTACGAGGTTATGAATTTTATCCATGAGGGATTTTACGTGACAAATAAGCACTTGATCACTTATAACGGTAGAAAAATAATTTTGAATGATATATGGTTTTTAAGAAGTAGTTTTCCTCCTTCATACTCCATTAACTTTTATGAAAATAAAAGTAAATTTTTGCAAGACTGTTCATGGTCTAATAAAAGTGATGATTTGGATGGTTTTTTGATGGCTTTATACGAGGTTTCGGGCAATAGATATATTTTACAATTCGGCTCGGAAAAGATCAGCGCAAATGCCTTAGAATCTGATGGTAGAACGCTGATAAAGTTGATTGAGGAGTAGTCAAATTTAACCGCTTTTGTGTCAAATTTACAAACTAAATTTGCCTCGGAGGGTAAAATTCGACATTCGTCTCGGCACAAATTTT
This sequence comes from uncultured Campylobacter sp., assembly GCA_937965895.1. GTDB lineage: Bacteria > Campylobacterota > Campylobacteria > Campylobacterales > Campylobacteraceae > Campylobacter_A. The sequence continues at coordinate 5,829 of CALCKS010000196.1, read as the reverse complement.
ATAAAGTTAAGTTGCATAAAATTTATCTCAAAACGCATCCCGCAAAGCCGTAAATTTATCGCCGAAGTGCTCAAATTTACAAAATAAAGAACAAGCGCAGTCAAAACCAAAGCAACGGAAAGTTAAATCTAACGGAGTAAATCGCCGTTCGTGCGCGTCGCCTTCGTCGCGTAAAACCGCTGCCAGTAATGCACTCATCGTTGCTTAAATCATAGAGCGAATTTGTCGCTTATACGCGCCGCTTAACTTAAACAAATATTCGGCTGCGCATTTCGCTGCGCCCGAAATATCCGCTCTTAAAATCCCAAATCGTCCGCCGCCTCATTTAAATTTCCTCAAATTTGCCGCGCGCAGTGGTTAGATATTTAATAATTTTGGCTAAATTTACGAAATGTTTTATGTTTTATCGTCTTTAGTCATTATTTTTATGAATTACGTTTCTTATCGCGGGCTTTTTGCCGATGCCGCGCTCAGGCCGCTTGCCGTGCATAAAAGGGCGCTTGGGCTGTTTTTCCTGACGCTTGCCATAGGCGGCGTCGCGCTTGCTTTTTCGCTACGGTTTAACTTTTTAGGCCCTAGCCTTCGCATCGCCTGTTCGCTGATGCTGGCGCTGACGTTTATTATCTTTTCGTTCGTGCTTTTTACGAACGTCGTCGCGCTCGCCGTCCGTCCCGTAACCAAGCGCGCGTTTAGCGAGAGTAGGCGTAAATTTTTGCGCCTTTACCTTGACGTCACGATACTTATTTTGGCGTTTAGCTACTTTTTTAGGGGTATCTTTAACGCCGTAAAATTGCCCGAAGTAAAAGCACAAGATATCGAGCTAAAGGGGCTAAAGGGCGAGCTAAAGATAGCGGTTTTAACGGATATTCATCTAGGCGATTTTTTGGGAGCGGACTTTGCGCGGGCGGTAACCGGGCGCGTAAACGAGCTGGATGCCGACGCGGTCGCGATCGTGGGCGATATCGCGGATCTGCCGCCGCACCGTTTGGCCGAGTTTATCGCGCCATTTAACGAGCTAAAGAGCAAATACGGCACCTTTTACGTGCCGGGCAACCACGAGTACTATAACGGCATCGAGGGCACGCTAAAAGCGATCCGCGAGACGACGAATTTTAAAATTTTAGGCAATGAAAACGCGCGCGTGGGCGGGGTAAATTTAGCCGGCGTTTATGATATCATCGGTTTAAGATTTAAAGCGTACGAACCAGATCTAGTCGCAGCTCTAGGTGGTCGCGACGTAAATTTGCCCACCGTTTTGCTCGCTCATCAGCCTAAGTTTTTAAAATACATGGACGAAAGTGCGCCCGTGGATTTGGTTGTGAGCGGACACACGCACGGCGGGCAAATTTTTCCGTTTTCGCTGCTGGTAAGGCTCGATCAAAAATACGTCGCCGGGCTATACCGCGCGAACAAAAATACGCAAATTTACGTTAGCCGCGGAGCCGGATTTTGGGGGCCGCCGGTGCGCGTGATGGCGCCTAGCGAGATTTCGTTATTAAGACTAAAAGGAGAGGTATGAGGGGACTTGTTTCTAGGATATTCGGTTTTGTTGCAGCGGTTAAATTTCCGAGATTTTTGCAAACATTTATCAATGAAAAATACGTAAGCGGCTTTAAAATCGACATGAGCGAGTTTAAGCAGCCAAAGGAGTACGAGAGCCTCACGGCGCTTTTTACCCGCGAGCTACAGCGTCCGCGAGATTTCGACGTTTCGCCGCAGGCCTTCATCAGTCCTAGCGACGGTACGTGCCTTGAGCTCGGAGTGAGCAAGGAGCTAAAAGCAATCAGCATCAAGGGTCACGAGTACGGTATCGCGGAGCTCCTGGGCGACAGTATGGAGCACTCGGAGCGAGATACCGAGCTAGAGTACGTAAATATTTATCTCAGCCCGCGTGACTATCACCGCTACCACGCGCCTTGCGATATGAGGATTTTATCCGCGCTCTACGTGCCTGGCGAGCTATATAGCGTGGCCGTTAGCGCGCTGCTAAAGGTGCCAAATCTATACGCTAAAAACGAGCGCGTGGTGCTAAAATGCGAGCTTGGAGGCGGCAAAAAGATGTGGCTGGTCTTCGTCGGCGCGCTAAACGTGGGCAAGATGAAATTTGACTTTGACGCGCGCATACAGACCAACGCCTGCGCCGGCAACGTCGCGCTTTATGAATATGAAAATTTAAGCGCGAAAAAGGGCGAGCAGCTGGGGATGTTTGAGCTTGGCTCTACGATCCTCATCCTTAGCGAGCAGGGCGCGGTCAAATTTGATCTCGCAGCCGAGCAAAAGCTAAAATACGGCGACAAAATAGGAACTATCAACTAAGGAGGCGTGATGGGAACGCAGCTAGTCGAACAAAACGAGCTAAAAGAGACGCTAGAACTAAAAGAGCGCATCGAAAACAACACGGTGGTTGAACTCTGGGAAAACAGCGAGGACTACGAGCGCCTGGCTAACGCGACGCGCAAGACCATGCGATATATCAACGATGAGCAGATAAAGAGCTTTGCCGATGCGCTAAATCAAACGAACGAAAAGATCTTAAATTTGACCTTCGAGGGCGTGAAAAAGCATCACGAAAAGAAATTTGAGCAGATCAGAAAAAAGCAGAAACTATACGTCGCTTCGGCCTTTGCCGTCGGCGTTTTGGTTGGCGCTGTTTGCGTCTGGGCAGCGTTTAGGATCTTTGCAGGCTAGGTTTTTTATTCGGTCGCTTGTTACGCTTACGCGCTGTGAATATTATATTGCGCGGTTTTTTGGCAAATTTGACTTTTAAATCGCTCGACTGCTTGCGGCTTGGACGTGAGGGCTTAAATTTGACGCTTTGATTTTCGGATTTGTTTGGGTGTTTTTGCTTTAAATTTGAGCACGGCGGCTTTTAAAATTTGCGTGTAGTTGCGGGTTTTGGCTCAAATTTGATTTCGGGCTGCGGCCGTAAATTTGATCTTTTATTTTTACCGCGGCGATCATCAAGCTTGCCTCTACTTTTTATGCGGCGGGTTGAACTGCTTTTTATTTATAAAATGCGTTATAAGTTTATAAAATTTGCATCTTAAATTTAACCACCGACTTGCGTATCTGCGCAAAAAGCTAAATTTTTATCTTCCTCGTCGCGTGGCGGATTATTTGCTGCGTGTTTTTGTTTTGCGAGCTTTGCCAGCGCATGAGCAGCTCTTTTGCGGCGGCAAAATTTACCTTTAGATAGTCCGCGACGTTGTTTGCGACCGAGCGCTGTACGAAACGCACCTCGTCCTCTTTGAGTATCTCCAATACCGCAAAAACCGGGCTTGGGTCGCTAATGAAAAGCTCCAGCTTGCTAGCCCACGGCAGCTTTGGTCGTAGACCTTCAGACGCCAGCCTACGCAGATGAAAATTTGACGAGCGCGTCCACTGTGTCATGGTTTTGAGCGAGTCTTGCGGGTATTTTTTGATAAAGGCGCGCACCGCATACTCGCCAGTGCCGCGCTTCGTGATTTCCTCAATCGCGCTCATCGAGGTTTCAAAGTCGTCCAGGCCGTAAATTTCGACGTATTTGGCAAGCGGCAAGGTCCAGTAAAAGTGCTTAAACATGCCCGTTTCGTTCGGGTTTTCTTCGCCTAAAATAGCGACCAAAATCTCCGCTGCGCGCTTAAAATCCGGCGGCAAAAGTTCATTTAGTGCGTTTGCGTGTGCCAAAATCCTTTGCGAATAACCGAGATTTAGCGTGCTCTCCGCGATTTGCCCGCAGTAGCTCTGCGCGTCAAATTTGGGATAAACCGCTTTTATCTTTTGCGATAAAATTTGCGCTAAATTTTCTCCGAAATACACAGCCAATCCACCGTTTTCCATATTTTTCCTTTAGTAGTTTTGTCTAGCCTTTAAGAAGGCATGAAGCGTAAAATTTGTCGCCTAAAACCAGGCGGCGTTAAATTTGCAACCGTTACGCTCGTCAAATTTGACCAGCCGCGCAAGCAAAACATCAAATTTGTCATAGTTTTTTTGTGTCAAATTTAAATATTGATCCAAAAAAAATGGCGCTAAATTTAGCAGCGGCTAAAATAACGCCCGAAAGTAAATTTATTTGCACTCGACTTGCGGCATCTGCGCTAAAAATATCGGCATTTTTTGTTTGATTAGCGCGTGAAATTTGCTTCTATCGGCGATATTTAGAAACTTTAGCGCGTAGTGCGTGACTCTAAGCCCGCAGTTAAGGCTCTTGACGTTGATTAGATTGATCTCGTAGTTGTCAAAATCCGGGTTGCCCGCGATCGGATAGTAGATCGTGTAAGCTTGATACTCTTTATCGTTTATAGACTTAAAATCATACTCCGCTTTGCCGAATTGTCCGCTTTTTAGCGCGGTTACAAAGGTCTTTTGATATTCGTTTATATCGGCGTTTTCATCGACGGTGACGCTTACTAGCTTGGTCCATTTAAAGCCCACTTTTTCACTCGGTAGATAAAATTCCGCCGTTCTTGCGTTTTTTTGCTTTAAGACGAATTTTTCGCCGTCTATGACCACTTCGTTTGGCAGATTTACGCTATCTAGCGCGCTTTTTGGTAGCTCTATCTGCGTGGTTCTAGGCTGGGTGCAGCCGCCTAAAAATAGACAAACGGCCGCAACGACGGCAAATGAAACTTTTTTAAAACTCATGTTTTTCTCCTTTACGGTTGATTTTTTAAATTCCAGACACTTTTTAGCTAGCCCTGCCTCGCACTCTTTTTCATGCAGCTTTTGCGCCTTTTGGCGTAGTGCGGCGGCTTGCTTTTTGTCGCTGCGCTCAAGATGGCGCACTAGATTTAGGCACCCGCGCGCATCGTCCGCCTCGCAAGCCTCGCTAAAAAGGCTCGCAGCCTCGCTGGCGTCTGCTTTTACCACTTCACCCATGCCTTTTTCGTAGATTGCGCCTAGATTCGTGCAGGCCGGTTTTAGCCCGTTGTAGCAGGCGATCCCGTAAAAGTTAAAGGCTTTTGCTATATCTTGCGGCACGTCTGATCCATCAAAATACGCGTCCGCTAGGCTCTCGCAAGCATCTAGTCGCCAAAGTAGGCAGGCTTTTTCAAAAAGCTCCAGTGCGCGAAAAACGTCCTTTTTTACGCTGCGCCCATGAAAAAACATCTCGCCAAGCTCGGCGCAAGAAGCTCCAAAGCCGCCTTCGCAGGCTTTCTCGTGAAATTTAACCGCCTGCTCGCTATCTTGCCGCGCTCCGACGAGCCCCTTTGCGTAGAGCACTCCTAGTACTGCGCAACCGTTTGCTACACCCCTGCCGCACGACTCTTTACCCAGTTCGTAGGCTGTCTCAAACTGCCCGCTTTGATACTGCGCCCAGCCGCCGTATAGCTCGTCCAGACGCTCGCTACCGCTGCATTTATAGGCATTTGCGGCGCAGGCCTTGTCGTAGTAGGATCTAGCAGCCTTGATATCCTGCGCAAAACCCGCCTCGCCGTCCTCGTAAAGCCTACCCAAAGCCTCGCACGCTTCGTAAATTTTACCCTCACAGGCAAGCGAGTAAAATTTGAGCGCGTTTTTCGAGTTTTTCGCGGCTTCGTCGTTTTTGCCCATTGCGCCGTCCGCGTACATGCCGCCTAGGTAGTAGCAAACTACCGCGTATCCGCGCTCGCAGGCCTTTACGTAGAGCTCTAGCGCCTTGCTTTCATCCGGCGCGACGCCAGTACCAGCTTCGTAAATTTGAGCTAGATTATAGCAACTTAAACCAAATCCTTTTTCACAGGCCCTCTCAAAAATCGCAGCCGCTTTGGCGTGTTCGCCGCTGTTTTGGTGGAGCGAGGCTAAGCTGTCGCAGCCTGATAGCTCGCCCGCGTCGCAGGCTTTTTCATAAAATTTGGCGGCTTTTACGTC
>CALCKS010000195.1 GCA_937965895.1 uncultured Campylobacter sp. | reverse complement strand
ATATAGAATACAATAAAAGAGGACAAATATTTGGTTTTATTGTTATGCTTTTATCTTTGAGCATAGTAGCTTTAGCTATCTACACCAAACAAACAAGCTTTGCTATAACATCAGTTATAGGAGTTTTACTTCTGTCGCTATATCATATAAGTGGCAAAAAAGAGCAAACTGCAATTTCCATTAAAAATAAAAAATCCCCACCAAAAACAAGTGAGTAACCCCCACCCTATTCTCACTTATCCTAACAAAAATACAAAAACAAAGGAGCAATAATGGCAGAGGAAAACATAGTTAAGCGCGTATGTAAAGAGCTAAATATCACGCAAAGGGAGTTGGCGGAGAGGATGAAAGTAAATGAAGTCACAGTGCGACAATGGAGCAGCAAGGGCGAAGTTATGCCGAACGTCGAGGCAACTCTAAATTTGCTTTTAGAAAATCATCGTCTTAAAGCACAGCTGAAAGACCTAAAAAGCTTTGCAGAACTTATCAAGTCGCTTCAGTGACTAGCAGGAACATTTTGTTCTCACTATACGCTAAGAAGCAAAATGTAATTTAAAGCTACCGATTTTACTAAAAAATATAAAATAAAACTACAAAAACTCTTGACAAATGTAAAATAAAACTATATAATCCGTTCACAAATGTAACTTATCACTACACAAAGGAGCGGATTATGAATTCTTTACCTCTATTCCAAATAGAGAGCGACCTGCTAGACACTATGGAAGTCGCCAACAACTACGGCATTGGCAAAAGAGCTATCACTCAGCACTTCAGCAGAAACCAAGATGAGCTTATCGAGGGAGTACATTACCATTTAGAAACCAGCCCGCAATTTAAAACAAAGGTTATCAAATGGACTTTAGAGGGCGTGTATATGCTCGGCTTCTTTGTCAAAAAGAGCAAAGTAGCGAAAGAATATCGTAGCAAAGTAGCAAAAGCCATAGCGCAGGCTAGAGAAAAACAGCTAGTCGAAGCGAAAGAAACCAGAGCGCGAAACCTAGCCCTAGCCGATAAGGTAAATTCCCTAGAAGCTTGCGCTATCAAGGACGCTAAAGACCGCCAAAATCAAATCAACGGCTACAAAGGGCAGCTAGCAAAGCATAACGCCCTTATCGCTAGTTTAAAAAACGAGCTAGCCAAACGCGGCAAGATTTACGACGCGGAGGTTATAGAGCGCTACGAGGATAGAGAGGAAAACTTGCGGGCCCAGCTACACAATGCCAAGGCCGAGCGGGATTTTTACTTTAAGCGCACGCAAGAGCTAAAGCAAAAGCAAAACGTTAAAGATAGCGAAATCGTGCGAATACTCAATAAGATACAAATCCAAATGGACGGCGTGTATAGCGAAATAGGCGCGGTTATGGCGTATGCAAACGACAACGACCGCTTTTTTATAGAACAAAATCAGATTTTGAAAGGATAAAAAATGAGCGCGATGGACAGTGCCGATTACGACCTTATGGAGTACGAGCGGGCGCAGGCGGTTTTAGGTGCGAGGTTTGACGAGTTTCACGATAAGGTGGCGGACATCATCGCCATAGCTAGAGACCATCTTGACAAACTAACGAGTGAATACGATGAGTTAATCAGCTTTGACGACCTAGCCGACGAGATAAACGACCAAATCGAAGCGGAACTGAAATTTTAAAGGATAGCAAATGATGATCAACTACAGAAAATATCTAGAGAACAAAGACAAGCTGGGGATAAAAAATATCAAAACAATGCGCGAGTTTGAAGCTCGGATAAAATCGTTTAGGGGGCAGAGATGACGAACAAAGCGTATCACGCTCGCCCCGAAATCTCAAAAAGCGATCTTGATTTGCTCGCTAAAAGCCCTTATCACTACAAATATAAGGATGAATTCGAGCGCAAAGACAGCGCGGCTCTAGTCTTAGGCTCGGCGGCGCATAAGCTGATTTTAGAACCGAAAGATTTTTTTAACGAGTTTAGGATAGAGCCGGACGTCGATAAGCGCACCAAAGAGGGCAAGGCAATCTACAACGAGTTTTTGGCAA
>CALCKS010000194.1 GCA_937965895.1 uncultured Campylobacter sp. | reverse complement strand
GCGACGTCGCCTTTTAGATAAAACACCGACTCCTCGTAGCAGCTCTCCGCGCTCCCGGCGGTGCAGGCGTCTTTGTAGATCGCAAATGCCTTCGCGCCGTCCTTGTAGCCCGTTAGCCCTTTGGCGTAAAACTCCGCGGCAAAGTAGCATGCCAGCGCGTCGCCGCCCGAGCAGCTTTTTTCTAGCGCAGCGAGCGTTTTTTCGCAGCTTGCGGCGTCGCCTTTGTTGATGCAGGCATTTAGCCCAGCCTCGTTTATAGCAGCATTTGCGAGCGCGACCGCGACAACGAGTATCCAAATTTTCCTCATTTTTTCTCTAGTTCCTTTAAATTTTTAAATCTATATATACCGTTTTTTACACGCTCGAAAATTTTGCGATTTTCAAGTAGCCTGATAGTCTGCGTGACGGTGGGTTTGCTGGCACTCGTCAGCTCGCAGATATCTGAAATTTTAACGGTTATGAAGCCGTTTTCGTCTGCATTTTGGGCTAAAAACAAGATGATTTCCATCTTTTTCTCGCCCAAAATTTGACCGAAAATCTCCCTCTCTAGCTCCGTCATCGCGCTAAATTTACTTGTATTCTAGCAGTTTAAAGTATTTTTTCGCAATAGGATCGAGAAAAAAGGCATCGTATTTATCGCCCGGGTCATTTCCCATAAGTTCCGGTCTCATGTTGTATTTGTACATTTCTCTACCTTTTTCATTTTCGTCTTCATGATAAACGTAAAACGCGCCGTCTAGGACGACTTGTCCAAATTTACATTTTTTGCTCTCGCTTTCTTCATTAGGCCATTCGTATTCCCATTTGTATATTTGCCCAAAATTTGAATTTCCGACTTTTAAAAATATATTTTTGAGATGATTGCTGTTAGGCTCGTCCAGCATTAGTTCGCCGTATTCTATGCCGGTGTTTATATCTCCGTCATACCCTTCGCCAAAGTCGTAATTTTTTCCTTCGTAGGTTATTTTACTGCCGTCTGCCGTAACGAAACTTTCGCTCAAATAGCTATAGTTTTCGTCCTCTTTGCGCTTGCTTGCCTCGGCTTCTAAGTGTTGCATGCTGTTTTCATTGACGCAGTAGCTTAGTTTTAGCTTTACGATATCGTTTTTATTCTTTTTTAAAAATGATTTTAACGCGTGCATAGACTTAACGTCCGACAAAAATATCTCGGCAGTATTTACCTCTTTCGCACCCAAAAACGCGGCAAGCGCGAGCGATAAAACGATGATTTTTTTCATTTTTTACTCCTTAAAATGATCCTAATTTTACTAAATTTTAGCTTATTTTACGGCTCTTGCGATACAATACGCCAAATTTAACAAAGGATAAAATTTGAAACTAATCAGCTGGAACGTAAACGGGCTGCGCGCGGTCGCCGCTAAAGACGGCTTTGCTTGGCTAGAGCAGCATAGACCTGATTTTTTGGGCCTTCAGGAGATCAAGGTGCGCGAGAGCGACGTGCCTGCGGAGATTTACAAGCTCGGATTTAACGAAATCAGCGTAAATTCAGCGGCAAGGGCGGGGTATTCCGGCGTGATGAGCCTGGCTAAATTTAGCTCCGCTACGCAAAAGGCGGCATTTTTTGACGACGACGAGGGGCGGGTTTTGGAGCATAGATTCGGCAACGTCGCGCTTTTTAACATCTACTTTCCAAACGGCCAAAAAGACGACGCGCGCCTAGCCTACAAGATGGACTTTTACGCTAAGTTTTTGGCGTATATAGAGGAGCTCGTAAAGCAGGGCAAAGACGTGATATTTTGCGGCGACGTAAACACCGCGCACCGCGAGATCGACCTCAAAAACCCCAAAGCAAACGCCAAAACATCGGGCTTTTTACCTATCGAGCGCGCGTGGCTAGACGAGGTCGTCTCTCGCGGCTTTATCGACACATTTCGGCACATGCGCGGCGACGAGGCGGACGCGTATTCGTGGTGGAGCTACCGCTTTAACGCCCGCGCTAAAAACGTCGGCTGGAGGATCGATTATTTTTTCATTTCGGCAAGCCTCAAAGACCGCCTAAAAGACGCGTTTATCCTGAAGGGTATCATGGGCTCGGATCACTGCCCCGTCGGCATCGAGATCGATTTGGAAGGGCTTATTTAAATTTATTTTTTTAGCGGCACGGGTCAAATTTGAGCTAAATTTATGCTTTTTTCGGCAGGCGGTTTTGGGTCAAATTTGACTCATCGCGCGATTTGCCAAATTTAAGTCCAAATTTTGCACCCGCCTTTAAAAACCAAACGCTTAAATTTAAGCCGCGATATATGCGTATATAATTATAATATCTAACGAAAAAGCGGCAATAAGGCGAGCCAAAAGGCTTTTACGTAATCAAATTTAAAGGAAAAAACATGACGAACAAAACTATCTTATCGGCTATTTTAGCAGGAGCTACCGTTTTAACCCTAAGCGGTTGCTTTGATTCGGGAGCTAGCGGAAACAAAGAAACCAAAGTCGGTAAACCTAGCGGCAAGATAGCAAAAAGCCTAAAAGAGGTTTGCGATAACCCAAATGTTAAATACGACGCTTTGGTAGCGGATCTAAAAGTAAAAATGCTTGACATCGATCACAAAGCCAATAAATGGGTTTTCTTTTATGATCAAGATAGCCAAGACTTTAAAATTACGGCAAGAACTACGACAACGGATTATCAAATTCAGCACCTAGTTATTCCGCAAACAGAATTTTCAAATGTTCATTTGGAAATGCAAGAACCTATATGCGAAATCGAATCAAACCCTGATAAAGAAAAAGTTCTAAAAGATAAAGATATAACACACAAAGAAGCGGCAGAATATGAAAAAGTAATTCAGATAAGAAAAATAATAAAAGTAAATTCAATATAACTTATCTAAAAAAGGGAATTTATGCAAGAAAAACGGCGCTTGCTATGAGGCGCCGTCAAATTTGACTCAAAAACCCGTGATCTAAAAGGTGCGTGATTAGGATTTTAAAACCAAGTCCGATGAGGATCGCGCCGCCTAAAATCAGCGCCTTTTGCTCCAAAAACTCTCCTGCAAATTTACCGACGTAAAAGGCCGCAACGCTAAGCGCAAAGCAAACTATCCCGATAACAGCGGCGCTAAAGTAGATATCAGCAGCCGTAAAACTCAGCGTCACGCCCACGGCTAGCGCGTCGATACTGGTGGCAAATCCGCCCGAGAGTAGCACCTTCGTATCAAGGCTCACAGCCTCGCAGGGCTCGTTTCTACAGGCTTCGCGGATCATCTTTACGCCCAAAAAGCCCAAAATCGCAAACGCGATAAAGTGATCGATCTGCGCGATAAATCTCGCAAACGCAGCACCCAAAAAGTAGCCCGCAAGCGGCATCGCAGCCTGAAAAAATCCAAAAACAAATGCGATAAATAAAATCTTTGATAGCGCGAGGTTGCGGTATTTTGCGCCGTTTGCGATGCTAAGCGCCGCCGCGTCCATAGCAAGCGCGATAGAGAGAAGTAAAAGCTCCATTTTGCCCTTTCAAAAAGGCTAATTTTAACTCAAAATTTGTCTCTTGCGGTTAATCTCGCTCAAATTTGCGTCTAAATTTGACGTCTGAAATTTGGAGCCGAACGGACGAGCGTACCGTATAAATTTGCGCTTAAATTTAGCTCCTAAATCACGGCTCAAATTTGCATTTTAAATTTTGCAAATTTAAGCCGCCGTGCCGTAAAAATGCGGGTAAATTCGCCCGAGAAAGGCTCAAATTTACCCGTTTAAAAGCTGAGTTTTAATATCATAACCGCCGAATTTTACTTTAAGGAAAAAACGATGAAAAAAAGTTTGATCTTATGCGCTATTTTACTCGCAGCTTCGGCGCACGCGGCAGGCTGGCAGGACGCGCTAAATAAAGAGACGCTAAATCAAGGCGCGCAGATACTGGGCGCGGCAAACTCGGGCGACTACAAAAGCGCGGTCAGCTCGGCTCTAAACGCGGCCGTTAAGGAGCTGTCAAACGGAGGATTTCTAAACAACGCCACGGCTAAAATCCCGCTGCCAAAGAGCCTGGAAACGGCGGCAAATTTGGCTAAAAAAGTGGGCGGCGAAAAGTGGGCTAACGAGATGGTAACCTCGATAAATAACGCCGCAAGCGCGGCTGTGCCGGGGGCTGCGGACGTATTTTCGGGCGTGATAAAAAACATGAGCGACGCGGACGTGAAAAAGGTGCTAGAGGGCGGCAAGGATAGCTTTACGAAGTTTTTGCAACAAAACTCGAGCGAGAAGCTGCAAGCCGTGTTTAAGCCGATCATCACCAAAATGATGAGCGACAATACCTTTGCCACTGCGTATAACGGGCTAAATTCGTTCGTCGCAGGTAGCGCGCTGGCAAAATCAGACGCCGCAAAGCAACTAAAAGGCATCGCAACTAGCATGGGCGCGGGCGAATACATCCCGCAGGAAAACGAGGATCTAAACGACTACATCACGCGCAAGACGCTAGACGGGCTATTTAACGTGATGAGCGAGAAGGAAAGCTCGCTAAGGGGCGGCGCCGTGGAGCAGGGCACGAAAATCCTGCAGGGAATTTTCAAGTAAAATAAGGGAGAATAGTGAAAAATAGTTTGGAATTTCGCGCCGACGTAGGCATGATTTTTGTTGCGATAGTCTTTGGTTTAGGCTATCTGCCTACCTCGCTAGCGCTTGCTACTAACGGCGTTTTTGGCGTTTTGTTTTGGAGATTTTTGCTAGCGGCGATCATAGCCGGCGCGATATTTTATAAAAAGCTAAAAGACGTAAGCGCGCCTGATATAAAATCGGGCGTGATCTTGGGTCTGTTTTTGTTCGCGGGATTTGTTGGTCAGACTTTTGCGTTTAAGTACGCCGACACCTCGTCCGTAGCCTTTATCATCGGGCTAAACGTGGCTTTGGTGCCTTTTATCGCGGCGGGGCTTTTTAGGCATAAAATTTACTCCTACGCGTATGTGGGCGTGGCGTTTGCGGTGGCGGGGCTTTATATGATTGGCGATACGAAGGTGGGCTTTGGACTGGGCGAAATTTTGGCTCTAGTTTGCGCGTGCGCCTACTCTTTTCACATCGTACTAACAAACCGCTTGGTGCAAAAATGCAACCTCGTAAATATGGTTTATTTTGAAATTTTAACCCTAATCGCGCTTTGTTTTGTAGCTATTTTGGTTTTTGAGGACGCTAAAATCGCGCCCGTCATGGACAAGGCGTTTATCATAGCGATGCTGGTCGTGGGCGTGCTGGGCACGGCGTTTGCGTTTTTCGCGCAGGCCTTGATGCAAAAATTTACCACGCCGGTTAAAACGGCGATATTTTTCACGCTAGAGCCCGTAACCGCAGGAGCGATGGGCTATTTCATCGGCGCGGAGGACATCAGCGCGTACAGGCTTTGCGGCGCGGCGCTTATCTTGGTCGGAGTTTTGATTAGCGAGATAGGCAGCTACCTGCGCGCTAAAAAGGAAAAATTAGCCTAAATTTCGGCAGGTTTTGCTTGGCGTTTCGTTCAAAGCGCCGACTCGCCCTAAAATCAAATTTATCAAATCGCCGCCCAATTTACTCTCGCGGCGATTTTATCCCATTTAAATTTATTGTCGTTTGCCAGCTAGCAAGGTGACGGCGACTCTCAAATTTGACGTGATAAAGCCCGAATTTAGTCAAATTGCGTTAAATTTGCCCCTTAAATTTAGCTAAAGAAATCAGATGAAAAAATCAACCGAATTTAAGGCCGACTTCGCGCTGTTCGTGATCGCGGTGGTCTGGGGCGTGACGTTTTTGCCGATGGCGCAGACGCTAAAAACAAACGGCGTTTTTACGCTTTTGTTTTGGCGGTTTTTGATCGCGGCTGCGTTGATGGCGCTCATAAGCCTCAAATTTACGCGCAAGATCGATCCTAATTCGCTAAGATTCGGCGCATTTTTAGGCGCGCTTTTGTTTGCGGCCTTTACGCTTCAGACTTTTGCTCTAAAATACGCTCCAAGCTCTACCGTCGCCTTTATCACGGGGCTAAACGCGGTTTTTACGCCGTTTATCGCGCTCGCGTTTTTCGGACAAAAGGTCGTGGTTTATGCCTTTGTCGGCGCGTTTTTATCTGCGGCGGGGCTTTATTTGCTAACGGGCAGCGAGCTAGGTTTCGGCGTCGGCGAGGGGCTTAGCGTCGTTTGCGCGCTGGGCTTTGCGCTGCATATCATTTTCACGGGCGTTTTGGTGCGCAAGTGCGAGCTGTACTGGATGGTGAGCGCGCAGTTTGCGGTCGTCGCGGCGCTTTGTTTCGTCGCGGCGCAGATTTTCGAGCCTCGCGGCGTCGTGCCCGTTTTGGACGAGGCGTTTTTCGTCGCAGTCGCGGTTACGTCGGTGTTTGCGACGGTTTTAGCATTTTTCGTGCAAACCGCAGCGCAGCGCTACACGACGCCCGTTAAAACCTCGCTCATATTTACCTTTGAGCCCGTGAGTGCGGGGATAGTGGGGTATTTCGTCGGCGGCGAGATACTAAGCGGCGTGCAGATAGCAGGAGCCGGGCTCATACTCTTTGGCATCGTCGTTAGCGAGGTGGGCAGCTACTATAAAAATAAAAGATCGCGGGAAGCCGGCTCGTAAGGGCGGCTAAATTTGACGAATCTAATCAAAGGAGCGAAAATGACGAAAGATCAGTGCTGCGTCCTAAAGCATTTGACGGCGGGCGATACGGGCGGTTTTGAGAAGATAGGCGAGATGAATGACGGTGAGTTTTTGGATGCGCTTATCGGAAAAGGGCTTGTTTGGATGCTTGACTGGGCCGGCGAGGACGAGACGGGAGATGTAGGCAAATTTATCAGCTCTAGGCTTGATGCGCTACAAAGCGGCGTGTCACTAGAGTACGATAAAATTTATGCAAAGCTCAAAAAAGAAGCGAAAAAAGAGGGTTTCGAGCGCGGCGATGCGAGCCTATTTTTGATGAACGAGTTTCAAAAGGCGCTCAAAAAGAGCGATTTTAGGCTATTTACTTTGGATCTGCATAACGACGCTTATTACCTACTCATAGCACACAAGGACGCCGAAAAAGACTTTAAGAAAATGGCAAAGCGCGAGGAGCTGTTTTGGGATATCGCACCGTGGGGCAAGCGTCGCAAAAGACAGATCCTTTACGTCATAAACTTCAAGTGCGGCGAAATGTCCGTATGGCAACTAGATGAGGACGAGTCATCGCCCAGGGATGAGGTTTGCGAAGTATGCGGGCGTGTGCTTTTCGATGCCGACGGCAACGCGAAACAGCCTTTGGAGAAGGAATTTATCTGATTTGGCTTTGCGGAGTCAATTTTTGCCTGTATTATCGTAAATTTGAGGTCAAATTTACGCCGCAGGCTACGAGTTAAATTTGATCAAATTTGACTCTAAAACGCTGAATCTACCGCCTTTTTACCGCCGTAAATATAAAAAAGCAAATCGAAGCGATGAGGATGATACTTGCGCCGCTAGTGAGATTCGCTTCAAAGCTCAGCCACAGCCCGCTCACGCAAAACGCGGCCGAGATGAGCGCGGCGTTTAGCATCATCGTGCCCAGGCGGCTCGAGACCGCGCCCGCGATATATGGCGGGATCGTGAGTAGCGCGATAACCAGTATGAGCCCGACCGCGCGTATAGTCATCACGACGCTTAGCGCCATCATGCACGTTAGCGCGTAGTATAGTAGCGTCGTGCGCACGCCGCGAAGACGCGCAAACTCCGCGTCAAAGCTAAGCGCCTCAAACTGGCGGTAAAATAGCGCGATGGACGCAAGTATGACGCAGTTTGCAACCGCCATGAAAACAAGATCGCCCTGCGGTACGGCCAAAATAGAGCCGAAAAGATAGCTCATTAGATCGACGTTATAGCCCGGCGCCAGGTCGGTGAGGATGATGCCAAACGCCATGCCAAACGCCCACAGCGCGCCAATGACGGAGTCCATTTTACTCTTGTCTTTGAGTGTGATCGTGGCGATGAGTAGCGCCAAAAATACGGAAAACAGGCTCGCTCCAAGCAGCGGCTCGAGCGAAAAATAAAACGCGATACCAAGCCCGCCGTATGCGCCGTGAGCGATACCGCCCGCAATGAAAACCATGCGGTTTATGACCGTGAGCGTGCCGATCACACCGCAAGCGATGCTAACGAGGATGCCCGCCAGCAGGGCGTTTTGCATAAAATTTAAGCTAAGAGCTTCTAGCATTTGTTTCCTTTTTTACTTTTTTCGGCGTTACTCGCCGAGACCCGCACCTTTAAGGTGCTAAATTTGATTTGGTTAAATTTGGCATTGCAAATTAAGTTCTTTAAGTAAAAAACAACCATTTAAGGTTGTTTTTTACTTTATTGTAAAGGGGGTGGGGGCTTGAATTACGCTCTGCTTTGCAGTTGCGAAGCGTAGCTGAAGCAAAAGAGCTCCCTTTTTCTTTTCTTTGGGAGAGGAAGGGGGTTCTACTTACGAAGCGTCGCCCCTTCCTCTCCCAAACCCACTCCAACCCCACTGCACGTGAGAGGTTGCTGCACTGCGTGCAGGTTTATTTGGCGCTGTCGCGCCGAAAATGTAAATTTGACATTTTCAGGGTACGGGTCTCGGTGACCCAAATTTGCAAATTTGACTTCAAATTTGAACGCAAAGAGTCAAGGCGAAGTATTTTGAGATGATTTTTGGGGTTGTGCAGATAAAATTTAGCGTAGGCTAGACATGCAGTCTGCCGAGCTAAATTTTATCAAGCTCCGTAAAAAGCGCTCAAAAGACAAGCCGCAAATCCCCTAACGATGTCCGCAGCCACATTCCTTGAGCGCCACCTCCACATCGCAAAAATGCCTATGATCTCTCGCCAAATGCTCGATAAAATCCTGCTTGGAGCCGTTCGAGATCTCGTGCATGAAAAGATCGTGATTGACGTAGGCGACCTTGGTGGCGAAATTTAGCGTCAAATTTACGTCGTGGCTGATGAGCACGACACCCGTACCTTCAGCATTTATCTGCTTTAACAGCTTATAAACGTCGGCTTGGCCTTTCGTATCGATACTGGCGGTTGGTTCGTCTAGCATCAAAATCTTTGCCTTTGCACAAAGCGCGCGCGCGATATAGACGCGTTGGCGCTGTCCGCCGCTTAGGTTGCCGATCTTTCGCCGCATAAATTCGCCCATTCCGACGCGCTCCAACGCCGCCTCGGCCTCTATCTTGTCGTCCTTGCCGTAAAATCCAAACAGCTTTTTATCTATCCGCCCCATCAAAACCACCTCGAGCACGCGCATCGGGAAGCTCTGATTTATCGGGATATTTTGCGGGACGTAGCCTACGGCCTTGCTCACGCTAGCGGGCTCCTGACCGAATACCTCGATCGTTCCGCCGCTTGGCTTGTTTAGCCCTAACATCAGCTTTAAAAGCGTGCTTTTGCCGCCGCCGTTTGGGCCGATGACGGCTAGAAAATCCTTGCAGTCGTATTCTAAATTTATACCGTCAAACACGAGGTTTTCATCGTAACCAAAGCTCAAATTTCGCACCGAAATGTCGCTCATAAAACGCTCACTTTACCCGAAATATAAAACATAAAAACGCCAAGCCCAAGCATAACCAAAAGCGCGACAAACTCGCAGCAAGTCCGCAGCGCGCGGAATCTCACCGCGCCCTTTAGCTTAAAGCCGCAAACGGCCGCTAAAAATATCACCGCGCCCATGCCAAGCCCCATAAACAGGCCGCTAGCAAGCCCCGCCGCATAGCTGTTTAAGCTAAAGGCCAGCACGAAAACTAGCAGCGTACCAGGACACGGAACGAGAGAGCCAGCTAGCACAACGAGCCACTCGCTAGCCGTTTTTGGCGCCTCATTAGAGGCCTTGCAGGCCGCGCAGCCGCACTCGCTCTCGTGGACAGCGGGGCTAAATTTGACCGATTTTACGCTCAAATTTGACGCGGAGTTTAAATTTGAGCTAAAAATTTTACTCGCTCCATTTGCGCCTTTTTCACTCGAGACAGGCGCGGCGGCAAAGCTAAATTTAGGCTTTAGCGCCGTTTTTTTAAGCTTAGCGTAGATCATATAAAGACTCACGCAAACGATCGCTACGGCCGAGATTTTCGTCATCGCGCCCGCTATGTCGCTGACCTTGTCCGTCAAAAACGCGTTTAAAAAAACGTAGCTAAAAAGCACGAGCAAAAACGCTCCCGTAACGTGCGCGAATCCGACCTTCATCGCAAAAACCAGCGCGCGCGAGTAGCTGCCGCCGTTTGCGACGAAGTAGCTAGCCGTTAGCATCTTAGCATGCCCAGGGCCAGCTGCGTGCAAAAATCCGTAAAAAAAGCTGACCGCGGCTAGCAAGGCGAAATTTAGCGCGTTTAGCTCGGCGCTGTTTATCTTGATGAGCTCTTTTAAGCGCTCTAAAAACTGAAGGCTCATACCCGAAACGGAGTCAAATTTCGCCCTATCCTCGGCGTCTATTTGTTCTAAATTTTGCTTATTTTTTGGCTTAACCAGCGAGCTAAGCTCGGGCTTTGCAGGCTCTATTTTAGGCGCTTTTGAGGTCATCTCAAAAAATGCCGTACTCAAATTTACGTTTGGCACGAGATAAATTTTATCCGTGAGTGCGTAGGGCTGGGGCGAGCTTATTTTAAAGTTAAAAAATCCCTCGTGGTCAAAAACCTCGACCGTGACGACGCGGCCGTCCTTGACCGCTAAATTTAGCTCTAAAATATACTCGAAATTTAGCCTGCCCCCATCCAGATAAACCCGCTGCGAGAGCGTTTTGGTATGCAGGTTTACGGTCTCGCCCGCGCCGTCGTAGTAACCCACGCTAGTTAGATATCCGCGCGGCACGATGTAGTCGAGCAGGGATTTTTGCACCTTCCACGCTTCGTTTTTGCTAAGCGCTTTGTCGGCATTTTCGTCGTAGCTTTGTAGCGTTAGTTCGGTGAAATTTTCAGAAAACGTCCATGTTACGACGGCTGTTTTTATCATGTCGCCTTGCAGGTTAAATTTAATGTCGGCATGCGCGGTCGGAGTGTAAAGCGAGCACAGAGCGCAGGCGTGCGCAAAGCTAAAAAAGGACGCAAAAAGCGCGAAAATAGCGAGTATGCGTCCAAATTTCATTTATAGGCTCTTTGCGAAAATTTGCGCCGTTTTGCGTAGCTCGGCATCCCAATCAAGCGGCAGCTGATCGATCTCTACGACGCTAGCGCCGCTTTCTTTAGCGACAGTTTGCGCGGCTTTTTTAGAAAACTGCGGAGCGACGAAAATGACCTTCACGCCGTGCTCTTTTGCTTCCTCGATGAGCTCTTTTAGCTGGGCGGGTTTTGGCTCCTTGCCCTCTACTTCGATCGCGATTTGCTCTAGATCGTAGCGCTTAGCAAAGTAGCCCCAAGACGGGTGATATACGATAAATTCGCGGTTTTTGACGTTTGCTAGAGTGCTTTTGATAAATCCGTCAAGCTCGTCAAGCTTAGCTTCAAATTTAGCCAAATTCGCCTCAAAAAGCGCCTTGTTCTCAGGATATTTTTCGATTAGCGCAGCGGCGATGTTTTTAGCTTGGATCTTTACCAAAACGGGATCTAGCCAGATGTGTGGGTCAAATTCGCCGTGGTGATGCTCGTGATCGTGATGATCGTGGCCTGCGTGTTCGTGTTTATGCTCGTGGTCTGCGTGCTCGTGCTTGGCGTCATGGTGATGATCGTGTTCGCCGTGTTCGTGATGGCCTTCAAATTTGATCTTTTCCACGCCCGCGTCGGTTTTTACGATTTTAAGGTTTGGATATGATTTTTGAAATTTCGGCAGCCAAGCCTCCTCAAACTCGATCCCGATAGCAAAATAAAGGTCGCTTTTTTCAAGCGCGGTCATTTGTTTCGGCTTTGGTTCGTATGTGTGCGGATCGGCTCCCTTGCCCACCATCACGTTTACCTCGACCGCGTCGCCCGCGATTTGCTTGACGAAATACTCCTGCGGCAAAATACTGACGCTAACTTGTCCTTTGGCGTATAGCGCGACTAAGCCCAAACATAAAAACGCGAAAATTTTTCTCATTTTTATCCTTTCCGTGTTAAAATTTGGGCGAAATTATATCAAAAGCAACTTAGTTGCAAATTAATTTTACTCAGGGTATAATACCTTAAAATTCTTAACGCGGAGGAAAAATATGGACGAAAATTTGGAAGAAAAAGCCGGTTTTGAGGAGCTTTTAACGAGAAATGATATCAAAATCACTCCGCTTAGACTTGAGATTTTACACATTTTACACGCCGCCGCCGCACCGCTTAGCTATGATGAAATTTTAGCCCAAATCGATGCGAACAAAACCACGTTTTACCGCTGTATGGACCTTTTTGAAGCTAAGGGCATCGTGCTAAAAAGCGAAAATAACCGCAAGAATTTCTATGAGCTTGAAAGCGGAGCAAAGGCGTATTTCGTCTGCGACGTCTGCCACAAGATGACAAATATCGACATGCCACGCCTAAAACAAAATCACGTTAAAAGCGTCTTGGTTAAGGGTGTTTGCGACGAGTGCTTTTAAATTTTTCGCTTAAATTTGACGGCAAATTTTGCAGCTTAAATCTGCTTGCCGAGCAAATTTCGCCACAAATTTAAAGCGATTAGTTTCGTCAAATTTAAAACTCAAATTTGACGCGGGTGATTTAAAACTAATCCTCGTAAAGCTTTGCAATCTCCGGCGGTATCGCGATCGGACGACCGCGCGCAAGATCAAAAAACACGTAAGTCGTCACCGCGCTAGCGACAGGTACGCCGTCCTTGCTAAACTCGTAAAAACGCTTAGAGCAGCTTCTTTTTTCGGGCTGCGTCCATGTTTTCACACTCACTTTATCGCCCAAAAACAGCTGCCCCAGATAGTCGATCTCGTGCCTGCGCACCATCCATGTGCGATTTTGCGCGAGATTGGTCTCGATGAGGTCGCCCACGGCGTTTGAGTGTGCATTGGCCGCTTCTTGCATCCAGATGACGTAGTGAGCGTTGTTTGCGTGATGATTCACGTCGATGGCATCCTCGCCCACGATAAATTCGTAGTAAAAAATTTTCATTTTCGCTCCTAAAAACGCTAAAATTGTAGCAAAAATTTAAAGGCAAACAAAATGAAAGAGATGTGGGATAAAAAGGCGTCGAGCTATACGAGATTTACGGGTGAACCAAGCGTTTTTCATAGAGGG
Organism: uncultured Campylobacter sp.; assembly: GCA_937965895.1. Taxonomy (GTDB): domain Bacteria; phylum Campylobacterota; class Campylobacteria; order Campylobacterales; family Campylobacteraceae; genus Campylobacter_A. Next base: position 1,589 of record CALCKS010000194.1, on the reverse strand, counting down.
CTATACGCTAAAATCGCCGAGTTTGGCGTCAAATTTGAGAACAAAAGCGTCGTTGATATAGGCTGCGGCACGGGCGTGCATACGCTGTTTTTGGCGCAAATTTGCCGCGAGATAACCGGCATGGATATCTCGGGCGAGATGCTCAAAGTCATGCTCGAAGACGCGGCTAAATTTAATATTTCAAATTTAACCGCTGTTCAAAGCGATTTTAAAAGCTTTAATCCAAACCGCGTTTACGACGTGGCTTTTAGCACGATGAGTCCTGCGATCGCGGATGAGGAGGATTTTAGTAAATTTATAAATTTGGGCGAAAAAAGGGTCTATCTTTGGTGGAATAAACCGCGGTATTCAAGCGTTTTGGAGCTTTTTTACGAGGGCTCGCAGAGAGGGTGCTTTAAAGAAAAGGCAAATTTTTTCGAAGAGTACTTGCGCCGCGAAAATATCGCTTTTAACTCCTGCGTGCTCGAGGAGTCTCGCGAGCAAAAACGCACGCTTGAAGAGATGACGCAAAACGCGCTTTGGCATTTACAAATCGCAAATTTTACGCACGATGAAAATGCGGTCAGATCGCGGCTAGAAAGCATCGCGCAGGATGGCTACGTGACGGAAAAAATCGTCTCTTCAATGAAGCTTTTAGTTTTTTAAGATATAATCGCTTTATTTATTTAAAATTTAAAAAGGATTTTAGTTGCCGCGAGCGTTTTTGCAGATATTTTCGTGCGTTTTATACTTCTTTTGCGTTCAATCTTTCGCCGCTTCGCACGTTTTATCTCCGGTCGCTCAGCCTAAATTTGACGAACAAAAAGCCAGACTGGGCAAGGAGCTGTTTTTCGACGCCTCGCTAAGCCCGAGTGGAACACTATCCTGCGAGAAATGCCACAACCTTTACTGGGACTTAAGCGGTACGAGCAAAAAAAACGTAAAAATCTCCGCCGACGATGAGATTAGCCCGCCAACTGCGCTAAACTCGGCGCTAAATTTTATCTTTTTTAAAAACGGCGAAGTTAAGGATATAGCTGAGCAGGTTAGACAGAGCTTGACCGGTAAAAATCAGCTTGCTAGCGAGCCGAAATTTCTAGTCCAAAAGGTAAATCAAAACTCCGTTTATAGGAATAAATTTGAAGAGCTTTATGAGGATGGGGTAAGCTTTGAAAGTATCGTCGATGCGCTGGTAAATTTTGAAAAAGCCCTCATCACGCCAAATGCCAAATTTGATAAATTTATCGGCGGCGACGAGAGTGTTTTTGACGATGAGGAAAAGCGCGGATTTGAGTTGTTTAAAACAATCGGTTGCATAAACTGCCATAGCGGCGCAAATATGGGCGCAAATCTCTACTACGAGCTAAAATTTGACGCAGACGGCAACAAAACCGGCCGCTACAAAGTACCCAGCCTTCGAAATATCGAAAAAACCGCGCCGTATCTTTATAGCGGCGAGGCGGCCGATCTAAAAGAGGCACTAAAAATAATCGCTAAAATGCGCATAAACTACGATCTAAGCGACGAGCAGACGCACGCGCTTTATAAATTCTTGCTGACTTTAAGCGGCGAAAAACCGGAAATTTTAAAATGAAACACAAGATAATCTT
>CALCKS010000193.1 GCA_937965895.1 uncultured Campylobacter sp. | reverse complement strand
TAGCTTGTTGATAAGATTGATACTTGATAGCCGTTTTTATTTTCGCTAAAGTTTTGAAATGGTAAAATGGCTGCGTAAAACATATTTTATCGGAGTTTTTTATGAGCAAATTTTTAAAATTTATACTCGCGCTTTTTATCCCTTTTATGCTAAATGCAGCCGATACCGACTACGGCCCTGAGATACAGAGCATAAAAGATTCGTTCGTAAGCATTATGCAGCAGTATAAAGAGGGCAAGATCGACGAGGCAAAAACCGCTACGCAAAATGCGTATTTTGGGCATTTCGAAAACATCGAAGCGGCGATCAGGGTAAATTTTACGAAAGAAAAAGCCTACTCGATGGAGTCTAAATTCGGCAAAATTCGTAAAGCTATCATCGCTAAAAAACCGGCAGAAGAGATACAAGCGATAATGGACGAGCTAAACAAAGAAATGGATGAGGTTTTGCCCGTCATAAACACCGGCCACAAGCTAGTTGGCGAGTACTCAGATCCTAAAAACGCGGACGCCGCACAGACAGCTAAAGCACCCGAAGCTAGCCAAACTACGGCGCAGCCTACAAGTAGCGCCACTATCGAGCCGCACTGGCAAGTGGTTTATAACGATATAAAAACAGCTCTTAGCGCTGCGGCCACGGCCTACGAAAAGGGCGATAAAGACGCCGCAAAGCAGCAGATAAACAATAAAGCCAAATTTGAGCTTTACCGCAACACGAAGCTGGAAGAGGCTATCCGTAGATTTATAGACGGCGGTCAGGGCATCGACGGCGATATCCAAAAGCGAATGGGCTCAGCGATAATCGCGATAAATAACGATGTAGCGATCGACGTACTAAAGTCAAATTTGGAGGAGCTTGACGCGCTGATATACGAAAACGTCGCCAAGCTACCTATGGACTCGGGTTCGCTAGCTACTAACGTGGTTTTACCTGATAACGCCGAGGATGACGCGGCTACTGATTTTGCGCCAGTCGTTGCTAACATAAAGGCAAAAATCGCAGACGCGATCAAACTTTACGCCGCAAAAGACGTAGATAAAGCTATGAGCGATGCGCAGGATATTTACTTCGACGAATTCGAAGGTAGCGGTATGGAAAACAAAGTGGGCGCGATAGACGTAGGCCTAAAAACCAAGATAGAAGGAAATTTCGGCGAAGTAGTCGCGCTGATGAAAGCGGGTGTGAGCGTCGAGAGACTCCAGCAAGCAGCCGATAATCTAGGTGCAAATTTAGACGCCGCGCTAGAAAAAACAAGCGGCAGCAGTTCGCCTTGGGCGCTATTTGTTTATGCGCTTACGATCATACTTCGCGAGGGATTTGAGGCGCTTATCATCGTAGCGGCCGTCGTGGCGTATCTACTAAAAACCGGCAACGAAAAGCGCATGAGTATCGTTTACAGCTCGCTTGGCGTCGCAGTCGTTTTAAGCTTTGTTATGGCGTGGATTATGAATTTGATATTTGCAGGCGCTGCAGGTCAAAAAAGAGAGGTGATGGAAGGCGCGGTGATGCTTATCGCCGTGGGACTGCTCTTTTACGTAGGTTTTTGGCTGCTTTCAAACGCGGGCGCGAAAAAATGGAGCAAATATATCCAAAGCCACGTCAGCGAGTCTATATCCGCAGGCTCTGCTAAGGCGCTTTGGTGGACGGTATTTTTAGCGGTATTTAGAGAAGGCGCGGAGACCGTGCTTTTCTATCAGGCGCTGATTTTCGACGCTAAAGATAGCGCGGGCTACTCGATGATAGCGCTGGGATTTGTAGTAGGACTCGTCGTCTTGCTTGTTACTTACTACGTGTTTAAAATTTTTGCTATAAAAATCCCAATCAAGCCGTTTTTCTTGTTCACTTCGGCGATCATTTTTTATATGTCGATCGTGTTTGTGGGCAAGGGGCTTATGGAGTTTGTCGAGGGTAAAATTTTCGTTCCGACCAAGATCGAAGGCTTCCCAACTATCGAGTGGCTGGGTATTTATCCGTATTACGAGAGCTTAGTGCCGCAGACTATCATGGTAGCGGCGCTAATCATCGGCGTGATCATAATGAAAAAAAAGCAAGCCAAAGAGGCTTAAATTTGACGTTTCTAGCTTTCGCGGGTTGCCGCGAAGCTTAAAATAAATTTACAAATCAATTTAAAGGAGAGAACATGAACAAATTTGTTAAAACAGCTTTGGCATTCAGCCTTGCTGCTTCAGTAGCCTTAGCAGGCGAGTTTCCTATCGGCGATCCGGTAGAAATCAACGGTATGGAGATAGCTGCCGTTTATCTAGAGCCGATCGACATGGAGCCAAAAGGCATCGACCTAGCTCCTAGTAAAGCCGACATCCACCTAGAGGCCGACATCCACGCTATCGAGGGAAATAAAAACGGTTTTGCAGCCGGTGAATGGATCCCTTATCTAAAAGTTAATTACGAGCTAAAAAACCTAGATAACGGCAAAGTTAAAAAAGGCACATTTATGCCTATGGTTGCTCAAGACGGCCCTCACTATGGCGCTAACCTAAAAATGGATACGGGCGTGGGCAACTACGAGCTAAAATTTCATATAGAAAATCCTGAAAAACAAGGCTTCGGTCGTCACGCAGACAAAGAAACGGGCGTAGGTAAATGGTTCGAGCCGTTCACCACGACTTATAAATTCCAATATACCGGAGCGCCTGCTAAATAATTCGGGCTTAGAGCGGTTAAGTCCGCTCTAAATTTTATTCAAATTCTCAAATTACAGGGCTGATCATGTCTATATATTTCGTCCAAGTTATCTCATCGTTACTGGGATTTGTCCTTTTTGCAGCGTTAAACAACGATAAAAAGAGCCTAAAAGCGCTGTTTTTACCCTCGGTTTTGGGTATTGCAGCAGGCATAGTCGTTTTTAAGATCGCTAGACTCACGCTTCACGACGCGGGCGTTAAAATGGTATTTGACGCGGCTACTTTGGTATTTTTGCTAGTTAGCGCGCTTTGGATTTTTATCAAATTTACCCCTGCAAAGATGATAACGTTTTTCGCCTTGGGCGCAGGCTACGGCTTAACCTATGCTCACGCTAGCGCGAATTTTCCGGTATTTGCAGGCGAGCTACTCGATACGCAGTCCATCATCAGCTTATTTTTGATGATATTTGCATTTTTGCTTTTACTGATTTTATTTTTCGTCGTTTTAAATTTAAAAGAGTGCCTGTGCAAGCATGTCTTATGGACGTTTTCGCTTCTTTTTCTTGCAGTTTTGATAGTGCAAGCTATTTCAAACACGGGGCTTGAGTTTATGCGAGCGGGCATGATACCTACGTATCCGTGGGCGCTCTCGCTCGTGGCTAAGGGTATTTACTATACGACGTTTGCGCAGTATTTTTTCATCTTTTCGGTTTTGATTTTGGCGGCTATAAATTTCAAAAAACGTCCGGCTCCGCTCGTAAAATCAGTCGTGGGCTCGAATAAATTTAGATTTAACAACGCGGCTAGAAATTTCATGGCTACAAACTCAAAAAGTAGCATAGCTATTGTCGTTACGGCTCTTATTTTCGGGCTTTACTACGATCTGCACGCATCTAAACCGCCCGAGATCTCAGATCCTATCATCGTAGAACCCGTAAACAACGAGTTTAAATTTGACGTCGAAAAACTCGCCGATAACGAACTTCATCGCTACGCCTATATAAACGACGAAGGCAGGGAGATAAGGTTTTTTCTTTTAAACCGCTTTTCAGACCGCGCTTCGCCGATCATCGTCTTTGACGCGTGCGCGATATGCGGCGATATGGGCTACGTCAAAAAGGGCGGCGATCTCATCTGCATCTCGTGCAATGTACGCATTTTCTTGCCATCAGTCGGCAAAGAGGGCGGCTGCAACCCGATACCTATGCCTTTTGAATTTGACGGCAAATTTGTAACCGTAACGCTCGACACCATCCAAAGTGGTGCGAACTATTTCTCAAAAGTCGTCGAAAAAATGGTGCTAGATCCGGTAAGCCGCAAGAAAGTAAGCAATATCGGCTCGAAATCTTATTTATACTACAACAGGACGTATTTCTTTGAAAACGAAAAAACTCAGGCGGAATTTGAAGCCAACCCTGAAAAATACGTCGATATAAACGGGACTTTAAAATGAAAAATATGCAACTAAGGCTTATAAAAAGCTCGATCACCGGCTCAAAGGTGCAAAAAGGTATGGCCTTTATCACCATACTTTTGGCGACGGTTTTGATCGCTTGTATGCTAAATATCACGCTAAAAATCGGCGATCAGATCGCTAGTGAGCTGCGAGGCTACGGCTCAAACATCGTCGTCTTGCCAAAGGGCGAAGCGCTAGCTATCGAGATCGAGGGTAAAAACTTCACCCCACTAAAATCGCAAAACTACCTAAACGAAGAGGATTTGCATAAGGTAAAGGAAATTTTTTGGCGAAATAACATCGTGGCGTTTGCGCCGTTTTTAAACGGCGAGGTAAAGGACGCTAACGGCGAGAAATACCAAATCACGGGCACTTGGTTTGATAAATTTGCAAACGTGGCCGACGAGCCGGAGTTTAAAACGGGCGTAAAAACGTTATTTGGCTTTTGGGCGGTTGAGGGCAAATGGATAGAGGACGACGATACGCAAAACGTGCTCGTAGGCGAAAATTTAGCCGCGAAGCGAAATTTGAGCGTTGGCGGCGAGCTAAATTTAAACGGACGTAACGTAAAAATCGCAGGCGTGCTAAAAGGAGCCGGCGAAGAGAGCTATAAAATCGTAACCTCGCTAAAGCTTGCCCAGGAGCTTTTAGGTAAGCCGGGACAATACTCAAAAGCTGAGGTTTCAGCGATGACGATCCCAGAAAACGACCTCTCCGTCAAGGCTAGGCGAAACCTCGATAACCTAGATAGCGCCGAATACGATATGTGGTACTGCTCGGCCTATGTTAGCTCTATAGCCTATCAGATCGAGGAGAACTACGCTGGCGTAGCGGCCAAGGCGATGATGCAGGTAAGCGACGCCGAGAGTAATATCGTGAAAAAAATCCAAAGCCTAATGGGTATCGTTAGCATCATCGCGCTTGCGGTCTCCTCTATCGGCATTACATCGCTGATGACTAGCGAAATTTATAGACGTAAAAAAGAGATCGGCCTGCTAAAAGCCATAGGCGCTAGCAACTTTGAAATTTACGCCCTTTTTGCGAGCGAAAGCCTAGTCGTGGCGTTTTTCGCGGGCATTTTGGGAGCGTTTTTGGGCTACGCGCTAAGCTACATAATCGCTTACAGTATCTTTGGTTACGGCATCGGCATAGCGTGGATCGTGCTTCCGCTTAGTATCGCTTTTGCGCTTCTTATCTCGATCGCGGGCTCGCTCGTGCCGATGAGAAGCGTCGTCAAACTCTTGCCTGCGGAGGTGCTATATGATCGCAAATAAGGGCTTTTTTTACAACGTTATCTTTAAAAGCCTGCGCTTTGGCGCGGCTAGAGTGGGCGTCATCATCGTCTCTATCCTGCTTGGCGCGTGCGTGACGGCGGCCTTTGTAAACGTATATCTGGATATCGACTCAAAAGTAACCAAGGAGCTAAAAAGCTACGGCGCAAACGTAGTTTTCGCTCCCGCAGATCCGGTTAGCGACGAGGTAAACGAGGCTAAATTTAACGAAAAGATCGCCAAAATCCCAGGCGACAAGCTAATCGGACAGAGCGGATATCTTTTCACTCAGGTAAACATAGGCCCAACGACTGCGATCGCCATGGGCGTCAAATTTAGCGATTTAACGCGGGTTAAGCCGTTTTTGGAGGTCAAGGAAGGGCAGGGCATAACACTTGATTTTGACGAGAGAAACGCGTTAATCGGCACCGATCTAGCCAAACAAAGCGGCTTTAAGGTCGGCGACACGATCGAAGTGAGGCAAATCGGCGCGAATGCGGGCGAAAAGGTAAAGATCCGCGGCATCGTACAAGACGGCGACAAAGAGGACTCGCTGCTCATCATCTCGCTACCTCTAGCGCAAAAGATAGCAAACGAGCCAAATACCCTCAACTATGCAGAAGCTGTAGTAACGGGCAAATTTGACTACATAAGCGAGCTTGGCAAGAGCCTTAGCGACGAGCAAATTTCCGTTAAACCCGTGGCTAAAATTTCAAAATCTGAGGGCCTTATTTTAGATAAGATTAAGCTTTTGATGGCGCTTGTTAGCTTTGTAATTTTGCTGATTACTTCGATGTGCGTGAACACGACGCTAAGCGCGATTTTGTTCTCACGCTCAAAGGAGATCGCGCTGCTTAGAGCGCTGGGAGCTAGCAAGAAAAACGTGTTAAATTTGTTCGGCGTCGAGACCTTCGTTACGGCGTTTGCGGCGGCTTTGGCGGGTGCGATTTTAGGCTACGGTTTGGCACAAATTTTAGGCTACGCGATTTTTGATTCGAGCATAGATTTTAGATTTATGAGCATACCGATAGCGATGGCTATCTCGCTCATTTTTGCAGGCGTAGCCTCGATCTATCCGATCAAACGGGCGCTAGAAAATAAGATGGCCGATATTTTAAGAGGAGAATAATATGCAATACGCGATAAGATTAAACGGGATAGAAAAAAGATTTGGCGAAGTAAGAGCGCTAGAGGGCATCACCTTTGACGTAAACGCCGGCGAGTGGGTTAGCATAATGGGCCCAAGCGGTAGCGGTAAAAGTACGCTGGTAAATATCCTCTCGCTGATGGACGTGCCAACCGCAGGCACGTACACGCTAGGCGGAGACGACGCTAGCAGACTTAGCGACGAGGAGACGCTCAAATTTCGCCGCGAAAAGATCGGGCTAATATTTCAGCAGTTTCACCTCATCCCCTACCTAAACTGCGTCGAAAACGTGATGATAGCTCAGTACTATCACAGCAGCGTGGACGAAGAGGACGCTAAAAAGGCGCTCGAGCGAGTGGGGCTTGGACATAGGCTCGATCACCGTCCGAGTCAGCTTAGCGGCGGCGAGCAGCAGCGTCTGTGTATCGCGCGCGCCCTGATAAACGATCCTGATATCTTGATAGCCGACGAGCCGACGGGTAACCTAGATGAAGCAAACGAACGCGTAGTTTTGGAGCTGTTTCAAAAGCTGCGAAGCGAGGGCAAAACGATCCTGCTCATCACGCACAACCCTGATCTTGGGCAGTTTGGCGATAAGATCGTCTATCTAAGGCACGGCAAGATGGAAAATATCCACTACGTGAGCGACGGCGAGCGTGCGGAGGCATGCGAGAGGCTAGCGAGCGAGCCAAAGGGTCAAAGCGCCTTTGCGACGGTTTAAATTTGGGAGAATTATGATAAAAAAATATATATTTTTAGTCTTTGCGGCGGCGATGATAGCGGGCTGCGGAAATAGCGGCTTTGACAAACACCACATCAGCCTAAATTCGCCAAAGGGCGTAGATACGCACTATTTTCCCGAGGGCAGACGGCTTAAAACGGACGGCAAACCCTATATGCTCTTTTTCTTCGGGACTTCCTGCGGCGCCTGCGTAGCGCAAGCTCCGATCGTAAATGAAATTTACTCCGAGTTTAAGGACAAATTTGGTGTTTACGGGATATTTGGACCCAGTCTTGGATTTGATAAAGATATCGACATGGTAAGGCAGCATCATATCGACTACGACGTGATTAGCGATAAAGTTTCGGTCGATTATTTCAGCAAGGCTGTCGGCGGTGTGATGGGCGTGCCTGCGATCTTCGTCTTTGACGGCGAGGGCAATCTCAAAAAGCGCTTCATCGGACTCACTCCAAAAGCCACTCTAGAAAACGAGATCAAGCTGGTATTATAAATTTACTCAAACGTAAAGATTTAGTAGTAAAATACGCTTAAATTTGATCCTAAATTTGACCCGTCCGCGTTAAATTTGCGGCGGTCAAATTTGAGCGAGGAGACGCGAAATGAAACTAAAAATTTTCTCTATTTTGCTATTTGCGATTTTTTTCGTAGGCTGCGGCGAGCCCCGCACGCCCGAGCTTTACGCTAGAAGCACGATGCCTATTTTTATCACTAACGGCGACGTAAAAAAAGCCTCGCGTAGCGTTTATGTTTACTTTAAAAACTCCTCGGGCTACGCAAACACGCTAGAAAACACCGTGCGAAACAAGCTACTGCAAAACGGCTTTACGCAAAGCATGGATCAAAAGAGCGCAGATATCGTGATAATGGGCGATTTTGCGAGCTTGCAGCGCTTTGAGCGACGCGAACGCCCGCGCGCGTATATGAGCATGGGCTATGGCTGGGGCGGCTACGGATACAGGCGTAGCATGGGCTTTGGTATGCTTTTTGGCGACCCGTTTGACGATGATTTTTACGACAGGACGGATTATTATCTGTATAGAGCCTTTATCAGCGTGATGATCCGCGCAAACGGCAGCGAGCAAAGGACCAATCTCGAGATCGAAAGCGGGCAGAATCTTTATTCGCCAAGTTACATAATCCCATACATAGAAGAAAAGGCGGCGACGCAGATACTTAGTTTCTTTTATCCTTAGCGGCTTGTCTTTTTCCTTTATACTTCGTTGGAAACTCGGTCGGCTTCGGTCACGGACGACTAGTCCACTCCCTCGCTTCCGTCGTTTCCGCCTCGTCTAAAGAAAAAATACTTCGCTTTATCGTTTTACGTTCAAATTTGAAGTTAAATTTGCAAATTTGAGTCGCCGAGACCCGCACCTTGAAAATGTTAATACGAGTTTTTAAATTTGACGTATTGATTCAGGCTATTCTCTCTTTGCCTAAAATTTACGTTTATCAAATTTAACTTCGCTGGCGTCAAATTTACCGCCGTCTACAAACAAAACCGCGCGAAATTTATAAATCTTATCTTAACGAAAATCAAGAAATACTCAAATACTTTTCTATATAATTATGATACAAAAAATCAAAATTATCATAAAGGATACTAAATGAGATTAGCTATCAGTCTGGCAGCGGCCGCGACGGCACTATTTGCAAACGGCGCAAATCCCGACGTCATAAAGCCGATAAAGGATTTTACGCCTCCGCCGCCTTATGCGCCAAACATCGCCCAAAGCGCGTTTCCCGAAAATCAATTCGACCGCGCGCCAAGGGACGATTATTTTTTCGTGACGGATTTGCTTGATAATTCTATGGATAAATTTCACGTCGCGGGCGGATTTTACGGCAGGACTTTTTACGGCTCGGGGCTTTTTAAATACCGTGGCGCAAATTTCTATACAATCTTAAACGCGAATTTTTCTAAAGCCAACCGCTACAAAGACGGCGGCGGCAGGGAGTGGAATTATGGCTACGCCAGACAGGGGCAAAGCGCGGTCGTGGGTTTCGTGCCTAGCGAGCTAAGCGAGTTTAGATTTACGCTCGTGCACGATAACATTGACGACGACAAGCAGCCTCATCACCTCATGGACGCCGTCAAAACCGAGCGATACGTCGGTAAATTTAACGCTCGCATCGGCGCGGAAGATCTATCAAATACGCTAAATTTCGAGCTGATGCTGCGCGACGTGAGCAGAAACGCCGATAACTACCGCCTAAGAAGCGCGGCGCAGACGGTCAAGGTCGAACTGGATAGAAAAATCGTGGACGCTGAACTAAAATACGACGCGGACTTGGGCGACTTTCATAATCTCGCAGGTATCAGCTATCAGCACGATAATCACGAGGGCAAAAGGTACGTAAAACAGCCTAGCGGCTGGGTTTTTAACGGCTATAGGTTTGCCGACGTGACAAATAAGCGAACGAGGATTTTTGATACGCTAAGCTATAAATTTAACGACTTTCACAAGCTTAGCCTAGCTCTAAACTACGACTGGATGAGGTCAAATTTAAAGGGGCTAAACGAGCCCTATTTTGCGCCCGCCGCGGCGCTTCGGACGGTCAAGGGGCTTATCCGTAGCGTTTATGGATATGATTTCGACGGTAGCGTCAAGCAAGACGGCCTAAGCGCCAGTCTAAAATACGACTTTACGCCAAACGAGCTAGATAGCTACTACGCGGCGCTTGAGAGCTTGCAGCGCATACCTGGCAATATGGAACGATTTAACACGCTTTACGGTCCGATGAATAACGGCTGGGTGAGCAACCCGCTGCTAAAGCCCGAGCGCCACAACCGCGTAAATTTGGGCTTTACTTACAAGAGCGAATTTTATAAAGAATACATGAGTTCGCGCCAGGGCGAGGATAGTTTTAGCGTGGGCGGGCACTTTATCGCAGACGACGCGCAGGATCTGGTTATCTACGATCGCCGCCACTCGGCCGCGGCCGCGCCGATGAATAAAAACGCCGTCATCACGCGTAACGTCGACGCTAGGATTTACAGCGTAAATTTGCGCGGCGAGTATAATTTCGCGCGAAATTTCGGGCTAAAAACGTCGCTATTTTACAACTACGGGCAAAACAAAACCGACGGCAGACCGCTCTATCAAATTCGCCCGTTTGAGGCAAATTTGGCCTTTGATTACAAAGACTACGCGAGCTTTGGCAGCTACAATATCGGCACTGCGGTGCGCTACGTAGCAAAGCAAAATAGAGGCGACTTTGATAAATCTACCGGCTTTGGCATCGACAAGCGCGAAGCGGCCAAGAGCTTTACGACAATGGACGTTTACGGCGGATTTGAGTTTAAAAACAGCTGGGGCGTGAGGCTTGGCGTGACGAATATCTTTGATAAAGATTACGCCGAGTTTATCAGCGGCGAGCACGTAGGTGCGCTGGATCCTGATCCGGTGGCGCATGCGCCGGGGAGGGCGGTGTTTGTTAGCTTCCACTCTAGTTTTTAAAATTTGGGCGGCGGCTTGTCTTTTTGCTCTATACTTCGTTGCTTTTAAATTTGGCTCGGTCATTACCTATATGGTAACTCCCG
>CALCKS010000192.1 GCA_937965895.1 uncultured Campylobacter sp. | reverse complement strand
GTATCAAGTTTAAAGATATTCTTAGCACCTTGTGCTATAATCTGCTAAAAATTTTAAAAACAAAGGACTAAAAATGAGCGAAAAATTTGAATTTCAAACCGAGGTAAACGAGCTGTTAAATTTGATGATACACTCGCTTTACTCAAACAAAGAGATATTTTTGCGCGAGCTCATCTCAAATGCAAGCGATGCGCTGGATAAACTAAACTACCTCTGCCTCACGGATGACGCATACAAAAGTCTAAGCTACTCCCCGCGAATCGATATCAAAATGGATAAAGATAAAAAGACGCTAACGATCAGCGATAACGGCATCGGCATGGATAAAAACGAGCTGATAAACAACCTCGGCACCATCGCTAGAAGCGGTACGAAGGGCTTTTTGGACAAGCTAAGCGGCCAAGCTAAAAAAGATAGCGCGCTCATCGGGCAGTTTGGCGTCGGGTTTTATTCGGCATTTATGGTCGCGGATAAGATCGAAGTCGTGAGTAAAAAAGCGCTTGGCGAAGAGGCCTTCATGTGGAGCTCGGATGCCAAAACCTACGAGATCTCGCCCGCGCAAAAAGATAGCCACGGCACCTCGATCACGCTTTATCTAAAAGATGACGAATTCGCCGAGTCCTACCGCATAGAAAACATCGTCAAAAAATACTCCAACCACATCCCGTATCCGATATTTGCGGATAAAGAAGAGTACGTAGCGCCTAAAGAGGGCGAAAAAGAGGGCTCGTACGAGACAAAAAACGTGCAGATAAACAAGGCCTCGGCGCTTTGGAAAATGAGTAAAAGTGCGCTAAAAGAGGCCGATTACAACGACTTTTATAAGCAAATTTCGCACGATAGCGAGGATCCACTACTTTACGTGCATACCAAAGCCGAGGGCAAGATCGAGTACACTACCCTATTTTTCGTGCCGGCGTCAGAGCCATTTGATCTATTTCGCGTGGATTATCAAAGCGGCGTGAAACTTTACGTCAAAAGCGTATTTATCAGCGACGACGCCAAAGAGATGTTGCCGCCTTATCTTAGATTCGTCCGCGGCATAATCGACGTTGAGGATCTGCCGCTAAACGTCAGCCGCGAAATCCTGCAAGAAAACAGCATAATGCGTAGCGTAAGGGAGCAAAGCGTCAAGAAAATCCTGGGCGAACTAGCCAAGCTAAAAGAAAAAGATAGAGAAAAATATATCAAATTTTATAAAATATTTGGCAAGGTGATCAAAGAGGGACTTTACGGATTTAGCAGCGAAAAGGAGCAAATTTTAGACCTTTGTCTCTTTAAATCAAGCAAGCGCGAGGGACTAATCAGCCTAAAAGAGTACAAAGAGGCGATGAAAGAAGGTCAAAAATCGATCTACTACATCAGCGGAAACAACGAAACTATGCTAAGAAATTCGCCGCTTTTAGAGAGCTTTAAGGCCGAGGGCACTGAGGTGCTCATCATGGACGAGGAGATAGACTCTATCGTCATGCCGATGGTGCAAGACTACGACAAAACGCCGATAAAAGCGGTAAATCACACCGATATCGACGCCGAGATCAAGTCTGAAAAATGCCAAGCCGACGAGGGTAAATTTGCCACGCTGCTAGCTAAAATGAAAGAGATACTAAAAGACGAGGTCAAGGACGTGAAGCTAAGCTCGCGCCTAAGCGAAAGCGCCGCCGTCATAGTCTATGATAAAAATGATCCGGACTACGCCACGCAGATGATGCTAAAGCAGATGGGGCATAGTGCCGGTAAAATTTTACCGATACTAGAGATTAATCCAAAGCACGAGCTCTTTGAGAAACTATCTCAAAACGAGGCAATGATCTATGACGCGGCCGAGCTGCTTTTAGATATGGCTAAGCTAAACGAAGGCGTCGCGATCGAGGATCCGTCGGCATTTAGTAAAAAGCTAACCAAAATCCTACTAAAAGCGATCTAAATTTAAGCCTTTTTGGGCTTAAATTTTTGGCTCGGCGGCGGAGTTAAATTTACCGCCGAGCTTTTTAAATTTAAGCTCAAATTTGCACTCCAAAATCCACTCGTTCTGCCCCTTAAATTTGCGGCGTCAAATTTAACCTAAAAGACGCTTGCCGCGCCCGCCGAATGCTAAATTTAAAAAGGCCAGCAAGCTACATTTGCGTAATATTTGGTTATAATTACCAAAAAATTTAAGGTATGAAGTGAACAAGAATAAAGAGTATTTCGTAAAAGAAGAAGATTTTATCGTATCAAAAACCGATCTAAAGGGCAAGATAACCTACTGCAATCAGCCGTTTTTAAAGATCGTCGGCGCGACACAAGATCAGCTTTTGCACAAGCCGCACAACATCATCAGGCACCCCGATATGCCGCGCATCGTGTTTAAGCTGCTGTGGGAGCGCATAAAGGCAAAGCAGGAGATTTTTGCGTTCGTTAAAAACAAGAGCTTTGACGGCGGCTTTTACTGGGTATTTGCCAATATTACGGCCTCGCTAGACGCCAACGGCGAGATCATCGGCTACTACTCCGTTCGCCGCAAGCCAAACCCAGATGGTGTAAAATTTATCGAAGGCGTATATAAGCAACTACTTGAGGCCGAAAAAAGCGGCGGCATGGAGGCCTCGGGTAAGTTGCTCAGGCAAATTTTATCAGATGCGGGCATAGGCTACGACGAGCTAGTGCACAAGCTTCAGCGAGGACAGATATAAGATAATATCGTCTATGGCAATATATAACAAGCTTGGCAAGCTTGAAAAATGGATATCAAGCCGCAAGAAGCGATCATAGATGTTGTGCAGTTTAGCGCTCTGACAAGCTGGGTCAAAGAGCAAGGAGCAAAAGGTAGCGGATATTTTTCGGCCGTTTTTGATGATGAGGAGTATTATGCTAACATTAGCGCCTATCTGTCGCAAATACTCTCGGCGATATCGCTAAAAAGCTAGAAAAACAGCATAAGCATAATGGCAAATTACAAACTCTAAGTCGCCGCAAAAAAATATCAAAGATATAACCGAGCTCCTGCAAGCTCAAAGTGCTATCATGCAAAAATACAAAAGACGAAGCTTCTTTGACAAAGACGCGGCTCGTCTGCGCGCCGTAAAAGCGCAACTTGCCGAGCTGCTCAAAGCGCAATCAAGACTAGATAAGATACTAAAAATGCAGGCTAGCATCATCTCAAACGTGATTTTGGGCGAGTTTAAGATGGCGTATAAATTTTTTACTTTATTCTGTTTTTTAGCAAAAAGCAGAGGCGATCAGCTACTTTTAGCCGAGATAATAAGCGTTTGCGACAAGATCGCTGCGATGATAGAGCCCGTTTTTAGCGGCCAAAGCCTGCAAACCGGCAAGCTCGTGTATCACTATCTGGTTTACGAGCTGCGAGAGTTGAAAGCGAATTTTATAAACTAATCTTTTTGCTTTTTTATATTGCAATTTTTACAAATTTAGCGCGCTTAAGCTGCGGCGAATTTAATCATATTTTCAAATTTGCATTAATCCAAAGATATTTAAATTTAACACTCTGCCGTAAATTTAAATATCTTTTAAAATTTCATCCGCTATTTTTTCCGCGCCGCCATTATCTATCTGCCTAGAAAGCTGGCTTGAAATTTGCGCTATATCCATCTCGTTTATCAAATTTAGCATCTCGTCCGCATCGATCTCGCCGCCTTTTTGAAAGCAAAATTTGGCCAAATTTTGATCCACGAGAAATTTCGCATTAAATACCTGATGGTTGTTTGCGGCATAAGGATAAGGCACGAATACACTAGGCAGTGCATTTGCCGTGAGCTCCCACAGCGTGCCCGCCCCTGCGCGGCTTATCGCTAGATCGGCACGGCTCATCTTAAGCTCTATTTTAGGATCAAAGTCAAAAAGATCGAGTTCCTCGCCAGCAAGGCCTAGTTTTTTGTACTCCTCTTGCAAACTCTCAAGCGAGTTTTTGCCGCATTGATGGATGATTTTTACGCCTTTTTGTTTGAATACTGGAGCTAGCTTTAAAGCTAGCGAATTTATTGCCGCAGCACCTTGTGAACCGCCTAAAAATATCACTGTTTTTAGCTCGCTGCGAAGCCTAGTTGCGCTAAAAAATCTCTCCGCGACGGGATAGCTAAAAACAGGCTTAAAATACGAGCTAAAAAAGCCCTTTGCGAGCGGTTTTAAGAGCTTGTTTAGGTTGCCTATCACTGCGTTTTGCTCGTGGATAAAAAGCGGCGTGCGCGAGATGATGGCCGCAAATGCCGCAGGCGCTGCGCTGTATCCGCCCACGCTAACGACGGCTTTTACGGCATAAGTCTTAAAAATTTTTCGGCATTTAAAGGCTAACTTTAGGATATTAAAAAGCGAAAAAAGCTTACCTAGCCCCTTTTTGTTTACGACTCCGCTGCTAGGCAGGAAAAATTTCTCGCTAAATGCGGCGTCGTTTTCAAACCACATTTTATCCTGTCCGCTGCTTGATCCTACAAATACCGTCCTACATCCGCGCGAAACTAACTCCTCGTTTAGAGCTTTTGCGACAGCCAGGTGTCCGCCAGTGCCGCCGCCACAGATAACGATAGTGCCGTTTTGCAAACTACTTTCGGTTTTGTTTTGGGCTTCGCCGTTAGTCAAATTTGACGGCAAAATTTCAGCCAAATTTTGCTCTTTTTCTTGTAGATTTTCAGACGTCAAATTTTGCTCCTTGTCGTTTAGTTTCGGGCGTTTAAATTTGCGTCGCAATTCAAATTTAAGCTCAATCTTTTACCTTTTTACTCACCATTAGCACCATGCCGACTCCTATACAAAGCGCCAGGATCGAGCTACCGCCGTAGCTTAGAAACGGTACGGCGATGCCTTTGATAGGCGTGATTGAGGTGATGCCGTATGAGTTCATGATAAACGAAAACGAGATAAGAAGCCCGACGCCGAGCGTAAAGAGGTGATAGACCTTATTTTCACTCCTTGACGAGACGCGAAAGATGCGGAAAAGCAAAATCAAAAGAAGCGACGTGATGATAAGTATCCCGAGCACCCCAACCTCCTCGGCGATACCGGCAAGTACGAAGTCCGTGTGCACTTCGCTCAAAAATCCGAGCTTAAACACGCCAGCTCCCAGCCCCTCGCCGAAAAATCCGCCGTGCTTTATCGCATTTAGCGAGTGTGAGATCTGATACGGCTCCGGCACGCCCTCGACGCGAAACATATTTGCCATATTTTCGGGCATTAGCGAAAGAACCATGTTTTGCACCGTGCCCCACCATGATTTTATACGCAAAATTCGGTGTTCTGACGTAAAAATAGCCACGAAAGCAAGCACTGAAGCACCCGCCATACCGATGACGAAAAGCCGCTTGCTAGTACCGGCAAAAAGCATCATAACGATAAGCGTAAGCGCCAAAACGACGACCTGACCGAGGTCGTTTTGAAGGATGGCAATGAGATAAACGGCTATCAAAAACAAAAACATATAAGGCAAAATGAGCTTAAATTCCTGCTTTAGGCTCTTTTTGCTACCGTCGATCTTGCGTGCAAAACTCCATGCCAAAAAGTAAACGAAACCGATCTTAAAAAACTCAACAGGCGCTAGAGAAAAGCCCGGCAAGCGTATCCAGCGCTTTGCGCCGCCCGCATCGGTAACCAGCGAGCTAGGTAGCGCGTGCATAGCTCCCATCGCGATAGCGCAAAATCCAAACAGACAAAAGCCGATCCAGACCATGGATTTATCAGGGTCAAGCCGCGAAATGCCCCACATCAAAAATATCCCGATCGCCCCCACAACAAGCTGTCTGATAAAAAAATGATAAGGCTCGTAGTTGAAGAAAAGCACGGTAAAAACGGGCAAGGATAGCGAAAAAACGATACCTATAGCAATGAGCGCGACGCAAGAGTAAAATATCCACTTATCCGCCTGCATTTTTCCCTTTCCCGAGTTAAATTTAAAGGGCGATTTTACTTAACTATGACTTACAAAGATGTTAATCGGGTGTTTATAAATTTCAAATTTAACCAAAAAAATATCCGAAAAAAATTAAAAAATATACTAACATAAATTATATAGATATAAAATTTTAATTTGGTATTAAGTAAACAATTTATAACATACGCGCATTATGCAAATGTAGCATAAAACCAAAAAGGAGTCTAAATGAGAGTGAAATTTTCAGTTGCCGCATGTGTGGTTTTGGCGCTATTTGCAGCGCAAGCAAATGCCGCAGATACGGTTAAGCTAGAAGGCGTCGAGATAAACAGCGTCGGCGATAACATCAGCGAGAGCGGTATCAGCGAAGGCATCCTAACCAAAAACGTGCAAAACGGTATCCTAGCTGGCAAAAAGGTGCTAGACACTCCGTATCAGATAAGCACAATCACAAAAGAAACTATGAATCACCAAGGCGTAACTGGCTTTGAGGAGGCGGTGAAATACTTCCCGTCAGCGCAGGTTCAGATGAGAGGCGGCACCACAGTCGGTCGTCCGCAAACACGCGGCTTTGAGGGTAGCGTCGTGGGTAACGTTTTTTGGGACGGCTTTTATGCTATCTCGACTACGGCGATTCCTATGGCGATGTTTGAGAGTTTGCAGATACAAAACGGTCTTGCCGGCTCGCTTTACGGCCCGCAAAATCCTGTCGGCGTCTTTAACTACACGAGAAAACGCCCGGTAGATAACGAGCACAGCATCTGGGCGGACTACGCTTCGCGAGAGCACTTTGGCGTGGGCGTGGATAGCTCGATGAAATTTGACAAGGTAGGCTACCGCGCGGTCGTATACGGCTCAGACGGCGCAAAACAAGTAAAAGACAGCAACTATCAGCGCCGCCTAGCCAGTATCACGCTCGAGTTTTATCCGACCGAGTCGCTTACGTTTGAGACCGCAGCTAGCTACTACGAGCACAACACTCACGGCTTTGCGGGACTTTTTGCGCTTTACGTAAAAGACGGCATGATCAGAAACGACCTAAAGTTACCAGATCCAGTGGACAACAAAATTCCCGGACTTGGTCAGCCATACGGCGGTATGAATTTAAAAACGACGACCGCTAGCGCTAAATTTAAATACGCTCCGAGCGAGGATTGGTATTTTGAAGGCGGATATCAGTTCCAGCGAGCCGATCGCCATATACACAGCGTCGTAAATAGAATCACCGATAAAAACGGCAACTACGATACCTATCACAGCGGCGGAGCGACGGCGGCGTATAGATTTGACCTACCTAGCGGCTATTTAAAGGCGGTAACGGACTTTGATACCTGGGGGCTAAATCACAACTTTAGCGTGCAAGCAAACGGATACAGATATGTGCAGTATCGTTACTCAAATTTGAGCACGACTACAAAAGCTGGCTCGGCAAATATCAACGATCCTAAAATTTTCCCGCATCCAAACTCTAAAAAAGGCTCAAATTTATACAAACTCAGCACAACCGATATGAAAAATATCTCCGTGCTAGACGATATCACGATAAATGATAACTTTAGCTTGCTATTAAGCCTCTCAAACAGCTGGATCAAAGAGCGCACTCGCCCGGTCATAACCGCTACGCAAAGACAGCTAAAACCTATCGTGACCAAATACGACGAATCAGGCCTTAGCTACGGCGCGAGCCTGGTATATAAACCGGTTGAAAACGTGAGCACTTATATCACCTTTGCCGATAGCTTGCAACAAGGCGGCAGCGGCACGAACACCGACGGTACGACTAGCGTGCTAAAACCGTATCGCTCGAAACAATACGAAATAGGCGCCAAAGCTCGCATAAACGAAATCGACTTTAGCACGGCGGTGTTTAGGATAGAGCGCCCTATCGCCTATGTCGGCGGTAACGGCAGATACGACGTCCAAGGCGAACAGGTAAATACTGGCTTTGAGTTTATGAGCGGCGGAAAAATCACGTCAAATTTAAGCGTTCTAGGCGGATTTACGCTGATAAACTCTAAATTTAAAGATCCGCTACTAAAAGGCGCAAACGGCAAAGTCGTAAACGGCGTGCCTAAACTAAACTCGAATTTGCTATTTGACTACGTAGTGCCAAATACCGAAAAGCTCGCGTTTAGCGCAAATTTCCACTACACAAGCAAGATGTACATCGACGATCTAAACACTCAGGCTACGCCTAGCTTTTTTGTCACGGATCTTGGCGTGAGATACGTTAGCCGCGCCATGCTGGGCAAACAAACCACCTTGCGCTTTAACGTAAATAACGTATTTAACAAGAAATACTGGGCAGGCATGTACCCTGCAAGCGCCGACGGTGCAGGCACCAGCGCTAGCGTTCTTGGCGTAGCTAACGGGCTAAGCCTGGGCGAGAGCAGGATGTTTATGCTTTCTGCTGAAGTCAAATTTTAATTTGATTTAGAGCTTGCCTCGCGAGCGTCTTTAACGCAGCTAGAAATGTTCTCCATCGATAAAACTATATATTCTATCTTCGGTAGAAAATTTCTTCGCGCCTTAAAGCCGTCTCGCGAGACTTTATCTTATCTTTATTGCGTTCAAATTTAATTCAAATTTGAACGCTTCTTGATATAAAATTATCTCACAATACCGCTTTCAAATTTAGCGCCTTCGTATGTATTTATCCGCTCAATTTTGACTAAAACAAAAACTTAACCTAAGATGCCCGCAAAGTAAACATAAATTTATTAAATTTAAAAAATATATTACATATAAATTGCGAATTAAAGTAATAAGATGTAATATCGGCTTATTTAAATATAAAAATAAATATTTTAACACACTTTACAAAGGGGTATGAATGAAAGTTAAAATTTCAGTCGCCGCATGTGCGGTTTTGGCGCTGTTTGCAGCGCAGGCAAACGCGGCCGAGACGGTCAAGCTTCAAGGCGTCGAGGTAAACAGCGTCGGCGATAATATCAGCGAGAGCGGTATTAGCGAAGGCATACTAAACAAAGGAGTCGCCAGCGGTCGCTAGCTGGCAAAAAGGTGCTTGATATGCCTTATCAGGTAAACACGATGTCGATTGAGGCTATGAAAAACCAAGGCGTGGCCGATTTTGAGGATGCGGTGAAGTATTTTCCTTCGGCGCAAATCCAAACCAGAGGCGGCATCGAGGTAGGCCGCCCGCAGACTCGCGGCTTTCAGGGTTCAGTCATCGGTAACGTACTTTGGGACGGCTTTTACTCTGTTTCTACTACGGCTATACCTATGGTATATGTTTGAGGGGCTTCAGATACAAAACGGTCTTGCAGGCTCGCTTTACGGCGGACAAGATCCGGCAGGCATCTTTAACTATACCAGAAAGCGTCCGATACCGTTTTCAAATACGTTTTGGGCCGACTATACGAGCCGCTCAAATTTCGGTATAGGTTGGGATACTTCGGATAGATTTCAGTACGTCGGATACCGCGGCGTATTTTATAAATCAGACGGCGCTAAACAAGCTAAAAATAGCGACTACGAAAGAAATTTAGCTAGCCTTGGCCTTGATTTTTATCTAACCGAAAATTTTACTATCGAGACGAATTTTAGCTACTACAAACACAAAATGCTAGGAAATCCGGGCGGCTTTTCTATGCCTGGTAGAAACGGCGTTTTAAACTTTGCCGTTCCGGATGCTGCTAAAAATACGAAAGCCGGCCTAGAGCAAGAGTGGGCGGGAAGCAACCTAAAAACTACGACTGCTAGCGTTAAATTTAAATATGCGCCGACTGAAAGTTGGTATTTTGAAGGCGGATATCAGTGGCAAAAAGCTATCCGCGATATGTACGGCACAAGCAAAACATTTACGAATCAAAACGGCGATTTTAGCGTAGCAGCTAGCGGCGGAAACGGTGCGGCAAGCAGGTTTGACGTGCAAAGCTGGTTTGCTAAAGTCGCGACAGAGTTTGAAACGTTTGGCGTAGAGCACGACTTCGGCGTGCAGTCAAACGGATATATATGGACGATATACGGCGCAAAAACCGCCGGCGGAATAGCAAATTTGGGCAACTCAAATTTATATAATCCAAAAACCTTTTCAAATCCGCACGTAACAAAAGGCGGCGGAGCTTATAAGAGTAGTGACACAATTATGAAAAACCTCACTATCGCCGACGATATCAAGCTAAACGACTACTTTAGCATTATTTTAAGCGCGGCTAGAAGCAACTTTGAGAACAAAAACAAGCAAACAGGCGTAAAAACGTACGACGAGAGCGGCACTAGCTACGCAGCGAGCTTTATTTATCGCCCTATCGAAAACGTAAGCTTATAGCAGACAGCTTGCAAGCAGGCTCAAGCTATACCTATGAAAGAACCAATCCAAGATACGGCGAAACGGTTGTTTTAAAGCCTTTTAGAAGTAAACAATACGAGATCGGCGCAAAGGCTAGGATAGAGGATATCGACCTATCTGCGGCGCTTTATGAGATAAAACGCCCGATAGCCTATCTAGGCGATAACAACGAATATAGCATCCAAGGCGAGCAGGTAAATAGAGGCATGGAGTTTACCGCCAGAGGCAAGATAACGAGCGATCTTAGCGTAATGGGCGGCGTCGCACTAATACAGCCTAAGCTAAAAAAGGCAAAACAAGCTTACGCACAGGGCAAGATCGTGGTCGGCGAACCCAAAGTTCAGTCAAATTTACTCTTTGACTACGTCGTGCCAAATACAAACAAGCTAGCCCTAAGCGCAAATTTACACTACACGGGCAAACGCTACGCCGATCAACGCAACGTAAATGCGGTGCCTGCGTACTTTACGACCGATCTTGGCATCCGCTACGTAACCAAAGAGTGGCTAGGTAAGCAAACTACGCTAAGATTTAACGTAAATAACGTATTTGATAAAAAATACTGGGTCGGAATGTTCCCGTCAAATATCGACGGAACTACGACGGGCGCGGG
>CALCKS010000191.1 GCA_937965895.1 uncultured Campylobacter sp. | reverse complement strand
TTAGGCGGCTTAAGAGGCGGAGTTGGCGCCGTTTTAAACGCTCCTAGAATATTAAAAAAATCTAGCTAACTCCGCTTTTGGCCTTTAAAATTCGCTCCGAGATTTTAACGAACTCGCTAAAATCTATTACGTCTAAATCTAAAATTTCGTTATAGCCGAACCCTAAAACGTAAGCTACCGACGCTACGGCCTCGTTATTTATGCCGATTTTTTCGCAGGTCGCAAAAAATCCTTAATCACCTCCTCGATCGCTTTAAAATCAAGCATATCTAGGTTTTCTACTTCGTCGCTTGACATATTAGCGCAGCTAACTACTAGCTTGATCGCTCTCTCGTCGTCGCTTTTTTCAAGCCCGGCTAGCTTCATAACTCTAACCGTCGGCGCAAAAATTTCTACTTCTTTGCCGTTAATAGGCAACTTAATCGTCGTTTTTCTCATCATATATCCTTTTAAATTTTAGTTTTATTTATTCGCCCAAATTGCTTCTAACCTGCGCTAGATAATCTACACCGCCTATCAGGCATATCATGTTTTCGACGTCTAGTAGCGCTACTGGGACTTTACCTATATTTATATCTAAAAAATGAACGGCTAGCTTGACGCTCACTTCCATCTCTTTTCCGCTTTCAAAGCTTCCCGGATCTATCTCGACTATGTCTCCGGTAACCGCCATAGAAAAAGGTTCGGGAGCGCCTTTGCCGGATTGAAAGATGCTAGCCTTGAATAAAAAAGGAATTCTGTTATTCCAAGTGTTGAGTCCATAACCCAAGTATGTGTTCCTATCGAGCACGCTTAGCTTAAACTCCATTTCCACCGGCTTTATCGTTCCGCTTGCGAAATTGCCTCCAAGAGCCCCTTTGGCTTCGATCGTCTCTTGTTCTATCTTTGGTATAGTGAGCGATTTAACTACGCCCAAATATCCTTGACCGTTTATGAATACGTTTGCTTCCTGGATAACCTGAGGAATTTGTCTTTTTACCATTTTTTACTCCTTATTTATTTAAATCGTTCATAAGCGTTTCGCCGTATTTATCCACGTAGATAAAATCAAGTGTAAGCTGCTTAACGATCGGATTGTTTTGCATTCTGACGTCTAGATAAAATTTACCGTCCGTGATATTGGCCAGCGTATTTTTCTCGCTCCAAGATAGCTCGTATCCGAGCAATACTTTTGCCCCAACTAGACCGCGCAGCAGCTCACTAACACTTCTTTTGGCGTGATATAGCTGGTCTGCTTTTTTGTCTATCGCAAATAGCACCCCTTTTTGGCAAGCTTGCGAAATACGGTCAAACACTCTAACTCGCGCTAAATCCTTCCATATAGTATCTTGATCGCTAGTCTCTCCACCCCACGCTCTAAAGCCACTTTCTCTAATGACGGTCGAAATTTTTGCCGCCCTTAGCTCGTCCGCGGTGCAGGTTTCGCCTAGCTCGAAATCTACGTCTATTTCCGTGCCCGAAACTCCTATCATAACCCTATTTGAGTAGCTGTCGCTATATCCAAACTCGCTCTGGCCGTCCGTATGAGCTATCATGCCGGCTATTCTCGCGCTTTGCCCCTCATAGACGTAAGCGTTGGTTTCATCATCCCAAACCTTGACGTTAGGATACGCCGCAACGAGCCTTCTAGTGCCGAAGTCTCCCATCTTTACTATCGCTGCGGCCGCGTCCTGGGCTTTTAGATCTACGATGCCGGTCGCTTTTAGCCTGGTAGCTACTTTTTCTATCTCGCCTTTTACGGTGTCTTCTTGGCTAAATCCAGGCGCTATGATTAGATTAGGGTTATATCCGAAGCGAGATTTTGCTTTGGTTAGCTCCGCTACGGCCTTTTTGCACTCGGTGATCTCATCGTTTGTGTCCTCATCGTCATCTTTTGTAAATACACTTAATATTATTTGCGTATTTACCGCCTGATCTTCGATGCCTTTTAAAGCCCTATAAATAGAGCCTTTTTTAAAAGCTTGGCTTGCATCCTTTTTTGTTTTGTATTTTTCTTCAAGGGCTTCAAGTGCCTTTGCTGTTGTCATATAAAAATGTAGACCATTTTCTAACACCTCTTCATACCCTGCTATACCAATAGGCGTAGTACTTTCTACTGCTATAGGTCTTGCCGCCTCAGCTGATACGGTTACGTTTACTCCGAATTTAGCACTCATATTTTCTCTCCTTTAATTAGTCTTTGGCATGCGCTATGTGCCATCGCTCGTATCGCAGTGCGATATACTCGCTCACTCGCTTGCGGACGCACATCAAGCAATTGATGTGCTGCTTTGCCCGCGCACTCCCCAAATTTTGCTGCCATTTTTATTCTCCTTTTTGATTTACTCTCTTAAATGGGTTGATTGCCCACACTGATTTTAAGATAGGCTTGTCGTCCGCTTCGAGATACTTTTCTGCGTTTATCTCATTTATACCTGCCACGTCCATCAGCTTCCAACCTAGGTATATGCGGCAATAAAAGCCTTTCAAAAAGCCGCTGTATCTGATAGTTTGGTAATACCCAAATCGCTCTTTGCCGTTTTTGAGCTTGCAGATGACTAGACACCAGTCAGAGACTATGCCGCCGTTTGATGTGACTTTCGGATTGCCTTGCGTGATCACACTTGATGGCACGATGTCTTTTACTTTCACACCTAGAAATTTGACTGAAAAGACACCGATACGATTTCTAAGCAACCAGCGCAAACGAGCGTAGTATGTCCTTTCTTTTCCCGAAAAATGCTCGTTTCTCCAGCCGTCGTCGCCGTTGATGCCGTAGTCGGGATCGTCAAACCACGCCGCCCACTTTGGCAAATTCTCGCTTTTCTCGTCGCAAGCTAGCAATGCAAAAGGCACGGCGATAAAATGTAGTATCTCAATCGGCAGCTCGATAGCTACGTTTTTAAGAATTTGGAGTTTCTGTTTTAGACTTAGCTTCATCTTTTACCTCACTTTGGTATTTCGGGCTCGCGGGGCAGCCGCTCCAAGGGCACTCGCCCTTTTTGTCCAGCTTTGAGCTGCATATTTCGCAGCGTTTAGTTTTCTTTTTCATTTTCGTCTCCTTTTTCTAGGGCTTGTTTTTGGGCTAGTAGCTCTTTGTATTCGCTTCTTAGCTCGGGAAGGGCGCTATCGTTCCCGATGAGTATCGCATGGCGAATGTAGTCCTCGGTTTCTTTGATTTGGGCGTTGATTTCGGCCAGCTCGTCTTGTTTGACCTCTGCTTCTACCCTGAGTAGTTTTTTCTTTTTTGGATCTACGCTATTCGCGTTTTCATTTAGGGCTTTTGCCCAATCCTCGTCCGAAATTTCAATATTAGGCTCCGGTATATTCTCATGTATCTCGTCGTCGTAATATCCTAGAAGCCTTTTTGTATTTTCATCGTAATGTGCATATTTCATTCTTTCTCCTTTTAATACCCAATAGCCATAATTAAAGGTTTTATCTGCCCCTGAACCCCAGTGCCAAACCATTGTGGGAATAGCGAAACTTTTGTTTTCTCCCATTCCAACACTTGAAATATTTGGTCAGGCATATGCCCTTTTAGAATACTTAATGTGCTGACTTGACAAAAAAGGCAAACATTAGGAAAAGTTATGGGAAAAAGTTGTGGCGGATAAACATCTACTTCTGTGCCTGCTTGTTCGCCTATGAGCCACTGAATTATTAACCCGTTTGGTAACTTTGTGTAGCCGTTTGGATCTTTTTGACAAGCAAAATCTACGCCGTTTATAACCTCTTTAAATTTCGCGAGGTTTGTTGGGCGCATAAGCCTATCGTCACTACTCCAAAACATTACGCCGCCTTGCGCGTTTGTAAA
This sequence comes from uncultured Campylobacter sp., assembly GCA_937965895.1. GTDB lineage: Bacteria > Campylobacterota > Campylobacteria > Campylobacterales > Campylobacteraceae > Campylobacter_A. The sequence goes on along the minus strand of CALCKS010000191.1, from coordinate 4,300 downwards.
GCTATCGTCTATATTCGCCGTCGATTTGAACGAGGCGGCACTAACGTATCTAGCCTCGAAGTCCGCATTGCCGTCTCTGGCTACGATAGAGTTCGCTCGTGCTTCCGGAGTAACGTCACCGAAAACTACCTTTTTCCATCCGCTATTATTTTTACCGAAAGTTTGATACCACTTCCAGACTTCGCCCCAATAGTTCCACGTAACGCTTACCTCGCCATTACTAATAACTTCGACTATCCCATAACCTGCAGGTTTGTTTCGTCCTTTTTCACTTACTGCGTAATAAATACCCGGTGTTACACTAAGCCAAAAATCAGACGAACTATAATCGCCGTCAGGCAATGTTTGTGCGTATGTCTGATGAGCGTATTGGCGTACTAAATCCGCTTGTGATGTCTGTATAAAGTTTGAGCTATCAAGTCCGTCTAGCTTGTCGCTATCGGCTGCTTTGGCCGATTTATCAAGCTTTCCATCATTTAGAGTAGTTATACTCTCTTTTAAAAACTTTGTTCTGTTCGCCAGTTGTTTTGCTTGCTTGTTACTGATGCCATCTATACCGCCTACTACCGGATCGGTTACTTCAAGCTGATAGATGCCTTCTTCCCACTTGTTTTCTTCTTTTAGATTAGCCATTGTATGCTCCATAGTTGAATTGATCGTTGTATTTTATTTGCCCGTCATAGACCACACTGCTTGCTCTATGATCTATGCTTACAAGCACACACCTTGCAGGAGCCGCACTCTTTGCAGCTTCGCTTATTTGCTTTGCTTTTTGCTTTGAAAGGGGGGTGCTAGCGATGATGCTATACTCCGCCCAGTGCGTGTTGCTGCCATAAAACCTGCTTTTATCGTGCTTTATGGATCCGTCATATTTTTGACTTAGATTGCCTTCTATTATCACCGCTCCGCTATCTACGCTTTGCACCGCCTTTTTCACAGCATAAAACGAACCGCTGTAAAAATGAATTTTGAAAGCATTTTTTATTAGCCATCTAGCATTCGTTTCATTGAGCCCGTCTATATCTACATCAAAGCTCGCGGCTAAGATAGGCAGCAAAGAGACCGGGCAAGAATCGGCAAGTGTATTGATGACACTGATGTCAAGGCCGCCAAATCTAAGCCCAAATAGCTCATCGAGCAGCTTATCAAGTTTGCTTTTATGATTTGGTAGCAGGCTCATAGCTCGGCCTTCTTATAGCTTAGATTAAAATTTAGCCTTATGAAACTATCATCATTTACTTTTGTGTCGGTAGCGGGAGCTTTTAAATTTACCCGATACACTCCGTTTTTATGAAGCACAGAGTAGATATAGCTTAAATTTAGATCCTCACCTAAATTTAAACTGCTCCTGCTTGATTTGACAGCCTTATCAATCTCATCTTGCAAAAACATATCTGTTAGTTCAAGTTCGGCTACTATTTCGATCTCTTTGATAGTCGCATTTTTGACATTCACGGTATCGGTGAGCGGTCTGACTTTTTCACCGTTTAGATGATCCTCTACGCTTTGACGCGTAGCTTCGCTCATATCAGAAGTTTTCAAATAGACATTCACTATGCCAGCTCCGCCGTTTAGCACGCTTACTTCCTCGACCTTTGTGTTTGCAGATAATGCTTGATAGATATATGCTTTTGCGCTTCCAGCCGTTGAAAATCTCTCCAGCGAAAGCACAGCTCTTTGCCTAAGCCTATCATCGCTTTCTTTGTCAGCTCCGCCACTAAAATTTGATGTTTGTTTGGCTTTGAGCACAAAAGGTAGCGGAGTTTGAATGAGTTCGCATTTGACCGTGCTTTCCTTAATAAACTCATCAAAAACTATTTTACCGGTGGCTTTTAGCTCGCCGCGTTTGATGACTACGCTATCTTTGAGGATGGCGATACCCCCTTTTTCGCTTCTAAATACGCTCTTTGCGGGCACGATGGTATCGCTATCTTTTACGATAGATAAAGTTAGTTCGATGTCGGCCATTGGCTTTTCGCCCTGAAGCCTTTCGATACCATAGATCGCTACCACGTTGTCAAGATCGCTGCCTGAGGCATAAGGTAAAAGCATACTTTTTACGCTCTCATTTATCCTAGCCCTTAGCAAAAGCTCACGATATGCAAGCGTTTCAAGAAGCGCGGAGAAACGATCGCTTTCAAGCAAAGAAATTTCGTCATCGTTTAGATAGCCTTTAAAGAGCTCTTTAATGCCCTTTAAAAGCTTGTTAAAATTTAGCTCTTCGATAACGTTTGGATATGGTAAATTTTCTAGCTTCATATTTCAATTCCTATCTCATTACCGCTCGTTAAAACGATCTTAAAATTTAGCTTATGATCTTTTAGACCTACAAGACGAACTTCATCGATCTTTACTCTCTTTTCCCATTTCTCAACCGCCTCTATCACAAAACACGCCAGATCAGCACGAAATTCATCATCTACCTTGCGATCTATTAGCTCATAAATTCTGCTGCCATACTCAGGTAGCATCACCCTTGAGCCAAGCGGAGTTAGAAGTATGTCTTTGATAGAGTTTTTTATATCAATGAGATATTTCATCATTAATCCCTCGCAAGTCCGTTATTTGTATGATCACTTAGGTTGCCACGTCCATCACTTACGCTACCACCAAAGTTTGCATTACCGCCTGCTGTGATTGAGCCAGTAATCCTTACATCTCCATTTATCTCAAAGCTACCACTACCTCCACCACTTCCTGCTGTATTTATAGCTCCTTCAATGAGCGTGTTACCAAGTAGCTTGATGCTTGGACTTTTTATAGTGGTATTGCTAGCTTCTACCATCACATTTTTAGCCTTTACATTTGCGTTATCGCAAGTTATGTTTATAAGCTTTGGAGATGAAATTTCAAGGCACGAGCTAGAGCTGTCATAGCTCATCTTTATGCCATCTTCAAAACTTATATGTACTTTCTTATCGGTTGCGTCAGTTTTATATGAACTTTGGTAAAGCCCACGAAGCACCACACCTGAGTTTAACTCATCATGCACAGGTAGCACTAGCACTTGCTCTCCTACGCGTATTGGTGAAAAGCTCACTGCATAAGAGTTGGCATGCGCTTGAAATACCGGCAAAAAATCAGTTACCATCGAACCAATGGCAACTTTTGCGCGGTCTGCCCTTACTTCACTTATAATTCCGACTTCAATCATTTATGTGCTCGCTAAATCTATTATTTTTAGGCGGTCGCCTTCGTCTCACGTTTTGTTTTATCTCTTTTACGTCGTCGTGAATTTCGTTTAGCTTCTCTTTATTCGTCGCAAAATTTGCCGCCAAAATATCGCTTAGTTTTTCGGTAGCGCTGCTTTGTTTGTTTATCGCCTCGCTATTTTTATTAACCACATCGATCATCAAATCGGTGTTTTTACTCGTATATCTGCTAAGCAGTAAAAAGATCACGACGAATACTATAAAGCCGAATATCGCCATAAAAACGATAAATTCGTTTAATCCCCAAGCCCCCGCTAAATTTATTAGCCCGGCCGTTTCTTTGATCTCGTCGCTAAAATTTAGGCTGTTTTCCATTTTATTCCTTTATCCCCAGGCATTGTTTTAGTTTTTTTTCGCAATCGCGGTAATAGATCATCTTTGCCTTATGCGTCTCAAATTTGCCGTCGTCTTTTGGTTTATCGGGCATCTTTGCATTGCATTTTACGGGCACGTATTTTTCTTGATAAACTATGTGCGGCTCGCTCGTTTGAGGTTTGACCGCGCAGCCCGTAAATATCAAAACAAACAGACAAAAAATCCAAATCCTAATCACGAAATAGCTCCTTATATGCAGCTAGTTCAGCCTTGCAGCTTTTATCTTTGACGTAGATTTTCTTTATTCTCTCGGCCTCTTTTGACGGAGTATCGTCGATCTCTACCGCGGCGGCCTTTATAGCTTCGTTTTGCAAAGAAAGAGATACGTTGCAGGCGTTTAGATTATTTTTTACCGTAGCGTAGTCCTTGGTCAGTCGCTCGTTTTTCTCTTTTACGCTTTCAAGGTCTTTAAGCAAGACCGAATTTACGCTTTTGAGTTTTGAATTCTCCAAAAACAAATTTACGCAAGCAAAACCCAAAAGCGCGGCCAAGGCAAAACCTACAATCGGAAGCTTAGTTATCAAGTAACCCATTTAAACACCCTTGTTTATGATTTCTACGGTTAGCGGCTTATTTTTGGCTCGCTCCATAAAGGCTTCAAGCGTCTTTTTGCTGTCGTAAATCCCTCTTTCATCCGCTTTCGCGCCTAGTAAAACGCAGCCTAGCGTATCTTTGGGATAGTTTCCCGCGTGAATGAGTATACGGCGGTTTTT
>CALCKS010000190.1 GCA_937965895.1 uncultured Campylobacter sp. | reverse complement strand
AGTGGCGAACATATAAGCGAAGAAGCAATAAATTTTGCTAAAGGGCTTTTAAAGTAGCTTAATTTAAATTATTAATTTAAGCTTTGTAAATAAATTTATTTGATAAAATTGTCACTAATTTAATAAAAATTTTATGGAAATAATATGGAAAGAATCCTTGTAGTTGATGATAATAAGGCGCTAGCAAAGCTGATTGTTATGCAAATGGAAAAGAGCATTGATGATATGACAATTGATGTCGCATATAGTTTTGCCGAGGCTAAGACATTAATTAGCGAGCATGATAAAGATTATTTTATGACTATTTTGGATTTAAATTTGCCAGATGCTCCAAATGGCGAGATCGTTGATTATGCGCTTTCCAAAGGGCTTTCGGCTATCGTTTTAACAGGTAGCATTGATGATGAAACAAGGCAAAATTTTATAAATAAAGATATTGTTGATTATGTTTATAAAGGAAATATGGACGATATCAACTATATCTTTCAAATGATAAATAGACTGAGCAAAAATAGACAATACAAGGTTTTGGTTGTCGAAGACTCGCTTCCTTTTAGAAATATGATAAAAAAGATATTAACCAGCCTTCAGTTTAAAGTTTTGGCCGCAGCTCACGGTGAAGAGGCAATGAACTATTTTGCGGATAATCCTGATATAAATCTTATAATAACTGATTATAGAATGCCGGTAAAAGACGGTCTTGAAGTTCTAAAAGAGGTTAGAAAAGAAAAAGATAAAAATAGTCTTGGCGTAATCGTTATGACATCTCCTAGCGAAAAGACTGACGCATCAATATTTTTAAAAAATGGTGCGAGCGATTTTATAGCAAAACCATTTTCAAAAGAAGAGCTAATATGCCGTGTTAATAATACGATCGAAGCTATGGAAAATATAAACAAGATAGCAAATTTTGCAAATCGCGACTTCTTAACCGGAGTTTATAATAGAAGATTTTTTTATTCTGACGTAGAAGAGTATGTTCATGTAGCTGAAGAGACTAATGAGCCTTACGCTTTTGCAATGATTGATGTTGATTATTTTAAGAAAATAAATGATAAATATGATGGTGGAGATAAGGTACTAAAATCAATCGCAAAAATTTTAAATGACAATACAAAAGGAAGTGATATAGTTGCTAGATTTGGCGGCGAAGAATTTTGCGTTGTCCTTAAAAAGATAAATAAAGAAGAAGCTGTTAAATTTTTTGTAAATTTACGAGCCAAAGTGGCTGAAAATAAAGTAACTATAAAAAAGGAAAAAGTAAAAGTTACTATATCAATAGGTGTATCTTTTGGCAA
>CALCKS010000189.1 GCA_937965895.1 uncultured Campylobacter sp. | reverse complement strand
ATCACATTTCTATATTTACTCCCAATTTAATACTACATTAGACAAATGCAACTCTTGCGTCATTTTAATCTTACTCATAATGAATCCAATAAAGCAACTTCGTATCGCATACAACGCATCCAAGCACATCCTTACAAATTATATAAATTAAATTGAAAGATTTTTGTATAAAAACGCAAACATGCAAACTGGGCAAATAACCGTCGCTTGGGCAATCTTTACGGGCACGTGAACGCCGCATAAAACAGCGCGCAGAATTTCTCGCGATTTCTCGCATGCCCGTAATCCGCTCGCACCCGCTAAATTTTAAATTTTCGGCGGGGCGGCAATTTTATAAAATTTCAAATCCGCCCTCCCGCTTCTAACCTTCATCGCGGCTCGCTTTAAATTTTATAAAAACACCCGCCTTAGCATTAGGGCAACTTCTGTTAAAAACCAAATTTGCAAATTTGACGCTCCCTTTAAATTTAATTATTTTTCGCACGGCTACCGCAAACTTTGATTTGAAATTTGATTAGCTTGCATAGTACGTAATTTTAGCCCTATTTGCGCCAAATGTTTCTCGCGACCCCTCCGTCTCTTTTGAATATTTATTAAAGATTTTATCTGCGTATAGCGTAAGATTTATTGCTTACTCGCCCAGCCTGTATCGGGGTTTTATGAAACTATTTAAACCAAATTTGGCTACGACAATAAACTGCGCTAAATTTAATATCTTTATAGCTAGGTATTGTTTTGAAATTTATGTAGTTTAATTTATGGGCATCTAGGCGTAAATTTGCGCAAACGTATTATCCTATTTTTTAATCCATTCCTCAAATTTATGCCGTACATTTTATTCGCCTAGCCTTTTAAACCCATTCTGACGCGGTTTATGCAAGTAAGCGCAAGCAAAAATGCTACCGCATAAAGCGCCAAACTAAACCATGAGGGCAGCCACCCAAATACCGCATATATAGTGCCGAAAAGCCCGAATACGAAGGCGCGGTCGCTCTTGCCCATGGGTCCGTCGTACCGCCTGCCGCTGCCGTGCACCTGCCCCAGGACGCCCAAAAACTCACTCATAAAGGCCAAAAATATAACGAGCGAGATAACGCCCCATCCAAACGGAGCCACAAAAGCAAACGGCAGATAAAGCGCAGTATCGGAGATAACGTCGGTAGCTTCGTTTAGGTAGCCTCCTAGCGGCGTTTTTTGATTAAATTCGCGGGCCAGCATGCCATCGATAGCATTTAGCGCCATACGTAAAAACATCCAGATAGGCAGTAGAAAAAACAAAGTAGAGACGTCGGCAAATTTGACGAGTAGTGCGCCTAGTAATACAGACAGGACGCAGGCAGCAAGCGTAACTTGATTTGCCGTAACGCCAGCGCTGTAAAGACGCCTTACTAGCGGACGAAGTAGGTTTTGAAATTTGGGTTTTAACTCGTAGATACTCATAACACTCCAAGCAATTTAAATTTTAACATTTTCTCAAAAAAATACTTGAATAAAGTTTAATGAAGATTTGTGTGTATTTTTTAACGCTCTACTTAATTCTTTGCATTGATTTAGTCTATAGGACTTTATAGCAAACAAGATAAATCAATATTAGCTGCCGATATTTTGATAAAAATAAATCAAGATCGTATTATGGCCACAAATGTTTAAATTTCCGAACCTCAATAGCACCTTTTCTAAACTTCTATTAGTCAAAAACGCAAATATCCTAAAGCCGGATAAAACAAACACGGTTGATTAAATTTGTTAATTAAATAAACCATAGAAATATAAAGCCGAGAATATAACTGTAAAAATGGATTAAAAAAGGAATTAAAGCGAAGTTTAAACAGAAAAAGAATAAAAACAAAGCCCGCAACGACCTACTTTCCCGACATCCCAGTAAGGG
>CALCKS010000188.1 GCA_937965895.1 uncultured Campylobacter sp. | reverse complement strand
GCGGTTAGCTACTTTTTGATATAGGGGGCGTGAGATGGAAATTTTACAGACTATACTTTTGATGATATTTCAAGTAGTCGTCATCGTCTTGGTTGCGCCCTTGTTTGACGGTATGGCTAGGAAACTAAGAGCCAAACTGCAATCAAAACAAGGTAGCGATTTCTTCCAGACGTATCGCGACATCATAAAGCTATTTAGACGCGGTAGAACCGTGCCTGCTTGCTCTCACTGGGTATTTAGGCAGGCTCCGTTTTTCTTGTTTGCTACTTCGGCGGCGATACTGGCGGCTATTCCTATTACTTATAGTAAAAGCACGATTTTCGGAGCATACTCCGATATTTTCGTGATTCTTTACCTAGGCGCGCTACTTCGCTTTGTTTTCGGCGCTGCGTCCATGGATAGCGGCAATCCGTTTGCGGCTACCGGCGGCGGACGCGAGCAGATGCTAGCCGTCTACGTAGAGCCGGTGATGATAATGTGCCTAATCGTCGTTATGCTTGCAGCCGGAACATCAAATTTAGTAGAGATCCAATCAATGGTAAAAAGCGGACAGATCGGATATCAAATCCCAAGCTTTGCGGTTGCTTCGATCGCGTTTTTGTGGTGCATATACGTTGAAACCGGCAGAAAGCCTTTTGACCTAGCAGAAGCCGAGCAAGAGTTGCAAGAAGGCTTGCTAGGCGAATACGCCGGCTCTGACCTAGGCCTAGTTCAAGCTTCGCTTATCTTAAAACAATTTGCGATGATCGGGCTTTTCCTTTCGATTTTCGAGCCGTGGAATTTTAGCAATCCGTTTTTAGCGGTGATAATTTTCGTCTTAAAAACGGGAGTGTTTTACGTAGCGGCCGTGTTTATAGATAACTTCGGACCTAGGTTCCAGATGACTTCGAGCTTACGTAAAAACGCTCTAGCTGCTCTAGCTATATCTTTTGCGGCTTTGACGCTTTACGTCGTGGGGGTGTGAGATGAATATTTTAGATACTTTGGCTATCTGTATGATGGTAACGTCTTTGGCGGTTTTCGGGCTAAGAAGCCTAAAGCTATCCGTCATAGTTTACGGAGTCCAGACGCTACTATTAGTCGGGATATTTTTTACGTTGTCGTCTAAATTTAACGCCGAGCAACTATCTACTTGGGCGATCGTGGCGTTTTTTACGAAGGTTTTATTCGTGCCTGCGATCTTGCTTTGGCTTATTAAAAATCTTGGCGTCGTACACGAAGACGAGCCTGTAGGTGGCTTTTTCGTGAGCCCCGTTATAGCGATGGGTTTTAGCTTGGCTTTGGCGATGAGTATTAATCCGATATTTTTGGAGTTTTCGCTAATCCAAGAGAAAATAATGCTACTAGCAGCGGTTTGCGTGTTTATGATGGGAGTTTTCGGCTTCATGCTTAGAAACTCGTTTATCAAGCAAATTTTAGCCTACTGCCTTTTTGAAAACGGCATACATCTAAGCCTAGCGCTCATGGCTTACAACTCAAACGAGCTTGTCGAGCTTGGAATTTTAACCGACGCGATTTTTGCGGTTATCATCATGAGCGTTTTAGCGATTAGATTTTATAAAGCATACGGCAGCCTTGATACGTCTAAGGCTACGAATTTAAGGGGATAGAGATGGATAGTTTAACTTTGGTATTAATTTTACCGCTTCTTGGAGCGATACTGCTATTTTTCTCTCCGAAAAATTACGCTTTTTTGAGTTTGCTTCACGTAGCCGTTAGCGCGGTTACGTCTTTAGCCTTGCTATTTAACGTAAGCAAAGTTTTAACGGGCGGTACGTTTTACGCGCACGATAAATTTTTGTTTTTAGACAGCCTTGGCTGCGTATTTTTGATACTTATCGCGATTACGGGACTACTAGTAAATTTATACGCGACCCACTATATGAGATGGGAGCTTGAAGAGGGACATATAAATTTAAGCGCGCTTAAGAAATACTACGCGCTTAGCCACGTGTTTATCTTTACGATGAGCTTAAGCGTCATCTGTAACAACGTCGCGTTTATGTGGGCTGCGATCGAGGCTACTACGCTTTCATCGGTGTTTCTAGTCGCAATCCTAAAAGATCAAAAATCAACCGAGAGCGGCTATAAATACATAGTCCTTTGCTCTATCGGCCTAGCGTTCGCGCTTTATGCGACCGTGCTTCTTTACTCTGCGACCTTTGCGGAGATAAAAGACGGTGAGGCTGCGATGCTATGGACCGGCATAATGGCAAACGCTAAAAATTTAAGCCCCGACGTTGCAAAGCTAATCTTTGTCTTCGCGCTTATCGGATTTGGCACCAAAGCCGGCCTTGCTCCTACGCACACCTGGCTTCCCGACGTTCACGCCCAAGGTCCGGCGCCGATTTCGGCTCTGCTTTCAGGCGTTTTGCTAAAGTGCGCGATGTTAGCTTTATTTAGATACTACGCTATCGCGGCTCAAGCTACCGGTATGGAGTTCGTTCAAAGCGTGATGGTGATCTCAGGCCTTATTACGCTATTTGTCGGCGGTATATTCCTGATTAGACAACACGACGTAAAAAGGATGTTTGCCTACCACTCTATCGTGCATATGGGCGTCATAGCTTTTGCCTTGGGAGTCGGCGGATTTTTCGGGCTATTTGCGGCTATTTTCCACTGCCTAGCTCACAGCTTTACAAAAGCTCTTGCGTTTTGCTCAACGG
>CALCKS010000187.1 GCA_937965895.1 uncultured Campylobacter sp. | reverse complement strand
TTTAAAATTTGCGACACTTCCCAGCTTAGGTAGTCGCTCACGGTCTTTTTAAAATCGGCTAATGTAGGCATCGAATCAATCTTTTTATGCTGATCGAAATTCCAATCCATACCGCTACCGGTAATAAAATCTTCGACATAAATTTCGTCTAAATTCCATAGCTGTGAGCTCACTTTCGCCGCCCTACCCGCTTTATAAATTTTAACTATATCGGCATATCTTTGCGTCGGCTCGTCTAGCTCTTGCAAAGAACGAGAAGTGCGTTTATATCCGTCATTTCTAAAATCGATAAATTTGACGGAACGCTCGAAGTCGTGCGGTTCATGCGCTTTAAAGATATAAATACTGGTTTGAACGCCGGCCACCGGTACGAAAAGATCAACGGGCATTTTTATACTCGCCAGCAAAGTGTGGGATTTTAAAATTTTCTGATTTGATTTCACGGCTTTGCCGCTGCCTGCGCTATCTTGTATAATAATAGCGCCGAGTCTGCCTTTTGCCATGCGATCTAGGCCATAAGCGATAAAAGGCATTCCGTTCTCTTCAAAAGTAAAAGGCGGATTTAGCAAAATTCTATCGGCTTTAAAATTTGAGTAAAGCTTGTCGGGGCGATTAAATGCGCTACCGTGTTCTATCCGCGCTGAGCCGTCGCCGCGCAATATCATATTAGTAGCCGCAAGCGTATACATCTCGGCATTTAATTCCACGCCTAAAAGCTGATTTCTTTTGATTTCATCTATCTTTTTTATCGCTTTAGAGCTTCCTTTGGCGTAATTTTCGTTAGCGTTTTCTATCATGATTTGCATCGCAGAGATGAGAAAGCCGGCGCTTCCGGTAGCTAAATCCATAACGCGATTATCCTTGTCTATATCTAAAATTTCAGCCATCATTTTAGTTATATAAGGCGGAGTGAGCACGATGCCAAGCTCCTTGCCGTCACCTAAAGCATATTTTAAAAACTCGCTATACATCTCGCCCATAACATCAATATGTCCAAAACTTTCGCCTCCGGAGCCGTCTATCTTTTGAAAAATATTTCTATATAAAAACGTAAAAATTTGCTTGGTCGTGCGAGATTTTTCTTTCAACAAATGCGCAACTTCTTTATCGTTCGGCTTAGTTTCATCTATCTCGTCTCGTTGCGAATTTTTCGAAATTTCATTAAAGGAGGCCAGCATTAAATTTAGCTTTTCGAGCGGAATTTTTCTATTTTTGAGAAATGAACTTATACGATTAGTTATTAAAACGCCGTCGCGTTCGTTATCTAGCTGAGAACCTTTCAAATCATCGGGCATCAATCC
>CALCKS010000186.1 GCA_937965895.1 uncultured Campylobacter sp. | reverse complement strand
CTTAAAAATCTTCAAATTTTATCCTTTTTGCTCCGCTTTAAATTTCGCGCGCGGCTAAATTGCGAAATTATAGTAAATTTTTGCTACAATCGCCATAAAAATGCGGAATTTATAAAGAAAAATATGGAAAATCAGGCGTATTTAAAAGAGCAAATTTTAACTTATCTGGGTAACAAACGCTCGCTTTTAGGCTTTATCGAACAAGGCGTAAATATCGCAAAACAGGCGCTCGGCAAAGAAAAGCTAAGCTGTTGCGACCTTTTTAGCGGCAGCGGTATCGTGTCGCGGTTTCTAAAATCCCACGCAAATTTCATCGTCGCAAACGATTTAGAGCTTTATAGCCGCGCCACAAACGAATGCTATCTCGCAAACGCGGACGCGAAATTTAAAAAAGAGCTTGATTTTTGGCACGACAAATTAACTCGCCAAATCGGCGCAAATTTACGTGAGGGTTTTATCTGCGAGCTTTACGCGCCAAAAGACGAGGCGAATATCTCAGCCCAAGACCGCGTCTTTTACACGAAGAAAAACGCCGCCTACATCGACACTGCGCGCCAGATGATCGACTCGCTCGTGCCGCAGGAGCTGCGCGTTTTTTTCATCGCGCCGCTACTTTATTCAGCTAGCGTGCACGCTAACACCAGCGGCATTTTCAAGGGCTTTCATAAAAACAAGGACGGCCTGGGGCAGTTTGGCGGACGCGGCAAACACGCGCTATCTCGCATCACGGCCGATATCGGCTTGCTTAAACCCGTTTTTTCAAATTTTAACGTCGAATTTGATGTGCAAAGGCGGGACGCAAATGAGCTTGCCGCCGAGCTGCCGCCGCTTGATCTAGTCTATCTTGATCCGCCCTATAACCAGCACCCCTACGGCTCGAACTATTTTATGCTAAATTTGATCGCTAGTTACGAGCGTCCGAGCGAAATCTCGCGGGTTTCTGGTATCGCTAGAGGCTGGAACCGCTCGGTTTTTAATCAAAAATCAGCCGCCGCGCCCGCGTTTTTCGAGCTAATTTCAAAGCTAAAAGCTAAATTCGTGCTCATCTCGTTTAACTCCGAGGGCTTCATCGCGCGCGAGGAATTTAGCCAAAATTTAGCCGAGCTCGGCGAAGTGCAAATTTTGGAGCAAAAATACAACGCCTTTCGCGGTAGTAGAAATCTAGCCAGCCGTCCGACGCACGTGAGCGAGCTGCTTTACGTTTTAAAAAAAGCGTAAATTTGGTCTAAATTTGACCGCGCCCAAACCCGTCTCAAATTTACGCGAATAATCAAAAATTCATCTCAAATTTGATAAAATCAGCCCGATTATTTTAAATTTAAGGAAGCCGATGGCAAAAGAAAAAGAAGAGAAAAAGATAGTCCCGCCGACAAACGATTCGGACAAGAAAAAGGCCTTAGACGCGGCTTTAAAGCAGATAGATAAAGCATTTGGCAAGGGTACGCTAATCCGCCTGGGCGATAAGCAAGTCGAGGCGATAGATAGTATCTCGACCGGCTCGCTAGGGCTTGACCTAGCCCTTGGTATAGGCGGTATCCCAAAGGGCCGTATTATCGAGGTTTACGGACCTGAGAGCTCGGGCAAAACGACTCTAACCTTGCACATCATCGCCGAAGCGCAAAAAGCGGGAGCTACGTGCGCCTTTATCGACGCCGAGCACGCTCTAGACGTGAAATACGCGGCAAATTTGGGCGTAGATACCGAAAATCTCTACGTCAGCCAGCCAGACTTCGGCGAACAGGCGCTTGAGATCGTAGAAAACCTCGCTAGAAGCGGCGCGGTCGAGCTTATCGTCGTGGATAGCGTTGCGGCGCTAACGCCAAAAAGCGAGATCGAGGGCGATATGGGCGATCAGCACGTAGGCTTGCAAGCGCGACTTATGAGCCAAGCGCTGCGCAAACTCGCGGGCGTCGTGCACAAGATGAACACGACCGTGATATTTATCAATCAAATTCGTATGAAAATCGGCGCCATGGGTTACGGCACGCCTGAGACCACTACGGGCGGTAATGCGCTTAAATTTTACGCATCCGTGCGCCTAGACGTGCGAAAAATCGCCACTCTAAAACAAAACGAAGAGCCTATCGGCAACCGCACGAAGGTAAAAGTCGTGAAAAACAAGGTCGCGCCTCCGTTTAAAACGGCGGAATTCGACATAATGTTCGGCGAGGGCATCAGCCGCGACGGCGAGATCATCGACTACGGCGTGAAGCTCGATATCATCGACAAAAGCGGCGCGTGGTTTAGCTACAAAGCCGCCAAAATCGGCCAAGGCCGCGAAAACGCAAAAGCCTATCTCAAAGAGCACCCCGAGATATCAGACGAGATCGTAGCGACGATAAAAAGCTCGATCGGCCTAGATAAGCTAATAAGCGGTGCGGTCGGCAAAGACGAAGACGGCGAAAGCGAAAGCATAGAAGAAAATACGGAGGAATAAAATAATGGTATTTATAGAAGACGTAACGGCGATAGAAGTACTCGATAGCCGCGGCAACCCGACCGTGAAAGCTACGGTCGCTCTAAGCGACGGCACGGTAGCAAGCGCGATAGTCCCAAGCGGCGCAAGCACGGGCAAACGCGAGGCACTGGAGCTTCGCGATAAAGACAAGAGATACTGCGGTAAGGGCGTGCTAAAGGCCGTTGAAAACGTAAATTCTCAGATCGCAGAGGCTGTGATCGGGCTGGATGCATTCGATCAAAAGGCGCTTGATGATGAGATGAGGGAGCTTGACGGCACTGATAACTACTCAAATTTGGGCGCGAACGCCGTGCTTGGCGTATCTATGGCGGTAGCGCGCGCGGCGGCTAAAAGCCTTGACGTGCCTTTGTATCGCTATCTAGGCGGCGCGAACGCTAGCGTACTGCCGGTGCCGATGTTTAATATCATCAACGGCGGCGCGCACGCGAACAACAGCGTGGATTTTCAAGAATTTATGATTATGCCGTTTGGTTTTGATAAATTTAGCGACGCGCTGAGAGCGGCGACTGAAATTTACCACACGCTAAAAGGCCTGCTAAACGCGGCCGGCCATAGCACGGCGGTGGGCGACGAGGGCGGTTTTGCGCCAAATTTAAACGATAACGAAGAGCCGATCAAACTAATCATGCAGGCTATCGAAAAAGCTGGCTACAAAGCGGGCGAGCAGATCAAACTGGCCCTGGATGTGGCTGCTAGCGAGCTGTACGAAAACGGCAAATATAAGCTAGAGGGCAAGGAATTTAGCAGCGAAGAGCTGATAGAGCGATACGCACAGCTTTGCGAGAAGTACCCGATATTTTCGATCGAAGACGGCCTAAGCGAGGACGACTGGGCGGGCTGGGCAAAGCTAACGAGCAAGCTTGGCTCCAAAGTGCAGCTCGTGGGCGACGATCTTTTTGTAACGAATGAGAAAATTTTGCGCGAAGGTATCGCCAAAGGCGTAGCTAACGCGATTTTGATCAAACCAAATCAAATCGGCACGGTTAGCCAAACTATGCAGACGATCCGCCTAGCACAGCGCAAAGGCTACCGCTGCGTGATGAGCCACAGAAGCGGCGAGAGCGAGGATAGCTTTATTGCAGACTTCGCCGTCGCGATGAATACGGGCCAAATCAAAACGGGCGCGACCTCAAGAAGCGAACGCAACGCCAAATACAACCGCCTGCTTGAGATCGAGCGCGAGACGGACGAGTTTTTGGGAAATCAAATTTGAGCGAAGTCCTAGACGAATACGTCGAGAAAAAGCCGTTTGATTTCAGGCTTTTTCTCAGATTTACGCTTATAGCGTTTTGCGTGATATGTTTTGGTATCTACGTGGGCAACATAATCTTTGGCAAGCGCTCGCTAGACGTGATGCTAAGCTTGCAAGAGCAAAAAACGCAGCTAGAACGCGACGTCGAAACGCTAAAAAAACAAAACGCCCAGCTGCAAAAGGCGTATTTCGAGCTAAAAGAGCTTGAGCCTAGCAGCGGCGGGTAAATTTAGCTTTATAAATTTAAAAACGGGGGAGTTATGAAAATCGGTAAAATTTGGCTTTTGGCGCTAGCCTGCGGGCTGGCTTTTGGCAGAGAAAATCCTTTTGCGCCCTCGGGCGATGTAAACGCGAGCATGGCTAGCAGCAACGTCGTGGAAAATTTGCCGCCTTTTGAGAAGCAAAATTTCAAATTTCCCGCCGACGCTAGAAACTTCATCTCCGTCACGCTAAAATACAAAAGTCTCGACGGCAGTATCAAGGAAAAAACCGTCGATATAAACAAAAGCATCTCGTGGCAGGACGAGTTTTTGCTAAGTAAGATCGCAGTACCCGTCGTCGTAGAAAAGCCCGACGTCTCGGTCACTAAAGAGGAGCCAAAAGCCGCCGCGATAGACGTCGCGCCAAAGCCTACTGAGCGCAATATGACAACGCAAGAGCCGCTAAAAGACGTCGTCATAAAGCCGCTTGAAAAGCCGCAACCGCAAAAGCAAATCGTCTATAAGCAGACGAAATTTGAGATCTACCCGATGCAGATAAAAATCCTCACGGCCGACGAGAAGCTAAAGGACTACTCGATTGACAAAGGCACCAAGGTCGTGATCGACTTCGCCTCTCAAGCGGACGTAAATACTAGAAAAGACGAGCTTGACTGCGGCGCGTTTAAAACGGCGCTTTTTGGCTCGCACGGCAAATTTTACCGCGTAGTTTTTGACCTCGACGGCAGCTACAAGCACGAGATCGAAAAGACTCAGGACGGATATCTGCTAAAGCTATCTAGATAAATTTGCTCTTTACGCGCCGATTTTGGGCGTGTAAATTTGTACCGATAATTTTCTCGCGGCTGAGGTTAAATTTGAGCCTTTGCCGCGTTTTTAAATTTGGCTTTTAAATTTAGCCAAATTTGCCTTGACTTTAACCCGCCCAAATTTACCCCTACATTTTCCAAATTTCACTCAAATTTAACCGCCCTTTGGCTAATATTTCGCAAATTTGACTTAAGGGATAAATTTGAACAAACTCGCACTTAGCCTCTCCGCTCTTTTTCTCATCTTTTTCGTAAATTTTATTTACGAAAAGCTATCCGGCCCCACTCGTTTCGTCGTTACCGCCGATACCAAGATAATCCCGGGTTCCGAGCTAAGCAAATACGTAACGCAAGAGGAGATAGACGACTTTGCTTTTAGATATTGGGATATAGACAAACAGATAAAAGACGACGCATTTGCGGAAAATTTCCGCAAACTTTTAAAATCAAAGCAAACGGATCAAATTTTAAAATTTATGCAAGATAATAACA
>CALCKS010000185.1 GCA_937965895.1 uncultured Campylobacter sp. | reverse complement strand
ATGTTTGCCAAAAAGATCACCAAATCCATGCAAGAAGCGATGGATACGACGCTGGCTCGCCGCAAGATGCAGGACGAATACAACCGCGCCCACGGCATCACGCCGCGCTCGGCTAGCCGAAACATCGAGGAGAGCCTGCACGTCGAGGATGAGGGCGAGATATATAAACGCGGCAAAAATCTAGAAAAAATGCCTGCTGCCGAGCGAGCAAGCATAATCAAAGAGCTAAGAAAACAGATGCTGGAGGCGGCAGAGCAGCTGGAGTTTGAGAAGGCGGCGGCGCTACGCGACGAAATCGCCAAAATCCGTAAACTTTAAAATTGGCGGCTTGTCTTTTTCCGCCATACTTCGTTACCGGCTCAGTCGGCTTCGGTCACGGACGACCAGTCCGCTCCCTCGCCTCGCTCGCCGCTGCCTCGTCTGACGAAAAAATACTTCGCCTTATCGTTTTTCGCTAAAATTTGAAATTAAATTTGTAAATTTCGGTTTCAAATTTGACCCACCGAGACCCGCATCTTGAAAATCCAAATTTTGTTTGGTTAAATTTTAGCACTAAATTTTACTTCCAAATTTTAAAAATGACACAAAATTTATTTAGCCAATTTTTACTAAAATATGACGTATTTGTAAAAAGCAAAATTTTAATCACAAAAGGAGTCCATAAATGACAAAAGAGGAGATAAAAATTGCCAAACATAATTTTGCCTCCATCTATGATATAAAAGGTGGCTTAATAAAAACGCTAGCAGAGTGTACGCTTGACGGCAAGTACTATGGATCTGCGGTTAGAATCACAACAAGAAATTTATATCAAAATCTAAACAAAAAAACAAATTTTGTAGACGACATAGAAACGGAAGTTGTTTTTAGGATACCTTGCTTGAGCGACAAAGATGCAGGTATCCTGGCGGCACATATCAGAAACATGTTTTCGAATGGTAAAATTTTGCGCCTAAGTTGTGATTTTATAGATAATGAAATAGTTAATATCAAAGAAAGCTACGATGAAATTTTAGCCCAGTAAACTCACCCGCCCTCCTCGATATTCTCCTGTATAAATACCCGCATGCTCGGAAACTCAAACGCACAAAGATGGCCAAATTTATGCTTATAGACGCAGCCCGTGTCGATGTTTGCGCTAAAATTCGTGATGTCAGGCTCAGCGATCGGCGTATGACCATAGACGTTAAAGACGCCATCGTTTTGGCTAAAATCGCCCCTACTGCAAAGCACGTGCCGCCTAAACTCCGCTGCACTATCGCCGTCCGAGCTGCGCAGCGGCCACATCCGCCCGGCCGCCGAATGCGACACGACGAGCTGCCTGCCTTGCGCGTTTTTAAACTCATGAAATTCCAAATAAAGCGGCAAATTTGACAAAAACTCTATGTGCGCGAGCTTTTGGGTGCGGCTAGCTTTGGCGTAGGAGGCGAAGGTCTGCGCGCCGCCGTTGAGGAAAAACCAGCGCGGATCGTTAGGCATTTCGCCGCGTAAAAATACGTCCTTGTGTTGCAAAAGGCGGTATTCGTGATTGCCCATCACGGCCGCGTAACCGCGCTGCATCGCTAACTGCACGACCTCAAAACTCCCCTCGCCGCGATCTATCAGA
>CALCKS010000184.1 GCA_937965895.1 uncultured Campylobacter sp. | reverse complement strand
TGATGATTTCTAAAACGTCTTTAGCTAACTCTTCTTCAAATTTAACGCTTTCTTCGCCCTTATTTATTATAATCACTTCAACCTCTTTAGCTTCGCAAATAGAAAAAACAAGCTCTGCTCCAAATCTTAATAATCTATCTTTGTGAGTTAAAACAAGTCTTTTTACCTTGCCGTCTAATATTAAATTTAAAAGCTTTGTTAGACCTTTTTTGTAATAGTTCATTCCAGAACCTAAATCCTGAATAATCTCATAATCAAAACCTTGTTTAGAACAATACAGTTCTAAAATTTGAACTTGACGGATTAAGTCATCTTTTTGATCGTGAGATGAAACTCTTGCATAGGCGATTGTTTTTAGATTGTCGTTACGAAATACTATATTGCGATTTATATTTTTAAGCGTTTCTAGTTTATATCTGCGCTCTCCGCCACGAGTAAGCTCATCAGGCTTTAACAAGCCCTTTTTATCCCAATTTCTAAGAGTTTGAATAGTAACGCCAAGAGCATTACTTGCCTGTCCGATTGATAGTAGTTTATTCATAAGGTAAGTATATCAAATTTGAATTTGGTTGTCAAGATAAATATATAAAAAAATTACATTATTTTATATATTTTTATAGAATTAATTTAATTGAGACTAACCCTGCTTAAATTTGTATTTTTAATCACCTTTAGCTAAATTTTAAACTATCTCAGCTTTCTATATCCTTTTTTGCCCGTATATGGATTTACGTTGCCTTTCGTACTATAGTTATTTAGTCTCGTGCCATCTTTTCTGGTTTTATAGTGCGGCATTACGTAGGTTCCGTTTTTCTTCATGTAGCCTCGCGTTCTTTGCGCGCCTTCAGCTACGCTAGCCAAAACAAATATCGTGAGCATGCACACTACAATTTTTTTAAGCATCGCTCTGCCCTCCTTTTTAAAAAAATTATATGTTAAAATATATTTTTAATTTATTAATATCTTTTTTACTGCTTTCGTATTCTTTCTAGTCGTTACTGTATTTTTGGCTATTTTGGATACCAAAGCTGCCTTCAATGCCAATATCTACAAAGATAAAATCATCAAAAATAGCACCAGTTTAGTTTGGTCGCGTTGCTTACCTGCATTATGACGAGGAGTAAATTATAAATACATTAAAAAGCTTTGTGCTATTTTTAAAGACGATTCTTTGGGTACACCATTATTGCTTTAAAAGTCACTATACTATATACAAAAAGTACAAAATCTAGTTTAATCCATCACTCATCATAAAGCTAAGCAAGTAGCGTCTCCAAATCAAGCAAGATGAATCGGTTTTATTATAGGTTCTTGTAATTATTTATTATTTTGAATAAAAATATAATTTATACTATAATTGAATCATAAAAAATAGATCCAAAATGGAACTGTCTATGGGCTTGAAAAAATATGCAGGCTCTGATGAAGACACAGAAAATGATAAGTTTTTTGTTTTTAAATAACTATTTTATTTTGAAAGTACTACATACTCTCAAAGATTTTTCACTAAATTTAATTTGAGAGTATGCAATACTCGCAAAAATTTCTCATTAAATTTGTCCATTTTTTAAAATTCTACGACCTAAAATTAAAAAATTCAAAAAAAGATTTTTTATAAAGATATATTTTTAGACTCAATTAAACTTAATCGGATTTTTAGTTGAGACTTCGTCTTGCTACTTATAAGACCTCTTGCCAATTTCAACAGTTTCTGATATAAATTTTACTTATTATATCTAAACTCTACTCCGCTACGCTCGTTACTTTTCAAGGCCTCACATTCAGTAGTTATAAGAATTCTTATTCTCTTAAAGATCTTGCACAAGCTAACTTCTGAAATTTTAGTAAATTCTACTATTTTTATAACTTCTATATCAGATAAAAAATACCATAAAATCTCTCTAAATTTATTCTCTGAAATTTGTGAACGAATTATATACTTATTTTCCATTGATAAAAATCATAGTTCTTGTGCTTAGCTATGCTTCGTTAACTACTTATAAGACGCACTCTCTTAGAAGAAAAACTTTCCTTTGAAAGTTTTTAATCCAGGCTTGATATTTTTGGATTAAAATTTGTTTTTGATGGATAAAAGATTTAAACTCTTTTATCCATCAAAATAATATGCCTACAATTATGCTACAATAATGCTAAATTAAAGGAGAGTCCATGCCACATATAATACCTATAAGAGATTTAAGAAATACGAATGAAATTTCTCAACTTTGTCATGCTAAGGACGAGCCGATATTTGTTACAAAAAATGGATACGGCGATCTAGTGGTTATGAGCATGAAGACATACGAGTCTTTAACAAAGATATCAGATATCGATAACGCCATATCGTTGTCTGAAGCTAAGATTAAAGATGAAGGATCTCTGCTGGATGCCAAAGATGCCCTAAAATCGCTTCGCGGAAAGTATTTTGAGTAGTTATAGGGTTAAAATTTCACCTCAGGCCTACGAGGAATTAGACGGTATATATAAGTATATAGCTACAAATTTATCTAATCCTGCCGCTGCGATAAATTTAGTAAACGAGATCGAGATCGCCATACTTAGCTTGGATGAGATGCCATACTGTGGAGCTACCAGAAAAATGGGCAGATATGCTAATGCCGGCTATAGGTAGCTTTTTGTAGAAAACTATACTATAGTCTATAGAATAGATGAAGACAAGAAACTCGTGATTATAGTTACGGTTAGATATACGCCTAGCGTTTTGTAACCAAAAGGCATTGTGAATCAATACTTTTGTGTCCTAAAAACCTTACTTTTTTCTCAAGTCGCTAGCTATCGTATTTGCAAAAGCTCCGCTTTGAGAACCGGCAAAGCTCATAATTTTTCCACTCCTTTTATCCGCTTTGTTAGCTTTTTTACGGAATTTACTTGGATAAGCGAGCCTATCTTTTGGGAGATAAATTTCGCCGTATCTACAAAACCCACTCTACAAAGCCTCCACAATCTCTCTTTCGCTATCTAGCATTAGTTTAGCGTATCTTAAAGTATTGTGGATATCCGGTCAATATTCAGATATTTTTTAGCACTGACTTCTCCACTAAATTTAGAGGAGACCTATAAAAAACTATCCTTGCAAGGCGTAAGCATCGGGATAGCTTTTGATAGGATAGATATGCAAGCTATCGAGTCTATGCGCAACAACTTCTACTGGATGAGGAGCGAATTTAACGATAAATTTCAATCAAGGCTAATGGATATAACTCAAAAAGTCTTTGAGGGCGAGATCCCGCGCGCCCAGATGGCTGCCAAACTAAAAGAGGAATTTTCAAACGAGCTAAAAATGGATATGAGCTATTTTGAGGGAGTGAGCGATCACATCATCTCTCAAAGCCAAAACATAGCCAGAGTAAATCAAGTCAGAAAATACGATGCACCTTTTTATAAGGTAGTAGCCATAATGGACTCTAAAACTTCGGACATCTGCCGTTCTATGAACGGACGAGTGATACCCGCAGAGCACCTAGAAAGACAAGCAAACGCTATCACCGCAGCAAAGAGCATGGCTGCTAAAAAAGCGGCCGCTACGTGGCGAAACGAGCCTTATCTAGGCAGAAGCGACAAGATGGATGCAAACTTCGGACTTCCGCCCTATCACTTCCGCTGCCGCACCGAAGTAGTACCGGTTTGGGTAGACGAATACGAAAAAGAGGGCGTTAAGATGAAGGCTACGCAAGCACCCGGCAAGGATGAAGTCTTAAGGCATATCGATAAGATGGGAGTGGAGAGAGTGTTAACCTTATCAAATGCCAACGACAAAAGACATAGCGCAAATTTATTGCAGCGCACAACGTCTTCAAAAATAGTTTCGGCGCTTAATTCGATAACACACATAGCGCTGCACGCAAATACGGAGCAAAAGTCGATAGCCAAAACACAAAACGGCTATATTATGATACTTGACGGCGATAAAATAGATACGATTTTCCCAACAGAAAACAATAAAACACAAAATAAATACTTTGAAAAATATGCCAAAAAAGGTAAAATCGAGATTATAAAATCATGGTGGAAAATATGAAATATTTTGTTTTTGATAATGGAATAGAGCTAATCATAACAAGCGACAAGACTTTAAAGGACAAGGAAGCCGATATATGCTCGTGCGTTGGCGAACTTACTCATTTTATAGAGTATGCAAAGGTCGCGATAGATGATGGGGAAAAACACGAGTTTGTCTTTGTAAATGGTGATGAATTTAGCGGAGAGTTTAGCCAGTGCATAGAATATGCAGACAAGGTTAGACGAAAGTAAGCATAAAGCAAAATTTTAAAGGATAAAAAATGACGCAAAAACGTAACGTAATCAACATAAAAAATGCTGATTTTTTCTTAATCACATGCAAAAACTGTAAGACCGAGATCGGCTTAAAGCTTGGCAATTTGCGAGATTTTATACATTGCCCTAGCTGCGAGGCGCGCTTTAGTGATGAGCTAAACGCCTATTTAAGGGCGCTTTTAAATGTAAAAAAGATTAATGACGACTTTGATATATCTGTGGTGGCGATCGATGATTAAGCTGATTTCGGCATTTTTAAGAGCCTTTAAATGAATTTTAAAAGACATTTAAAAAACTTCCTTTTTCGTATAGGTCAAGGCATAGTCCTAAAAGCCAAATACATAGCTCCCGTAAAGACGGGCAACCTCAAAAAAGATATTCAAGTATTTGACGACCGTATAGAAAACCTTGAAATAGAGATAGGAAACACGAGGCTAGCTCCGTATGCAAAATTCGTTCACGACGGTACCGCTCCTCACGTCATAAAGCCCAAAAAGATGAAAGCCTTGACAAACGTAAAAACGGGGCAGATGTTCGGCAAGAAGGTAAACCACCCGGGCACTAAAGCAAATCCATATCTTATAAACGCCGCAGAGGACTTTTTTGATTCGCAAGACTTTGACAAAGTCTCGCAGCGAGCGCTTTTGTAAGTCGAAAAGATAAAGCATGAGCGTAGAAATAAACGGGCTTGAGCAGATAAACCAGATGCTAAAGCGACTCGAGGAAGGCAACGCCCTATCTCAAAGCACATTTGACACCATCGGCAACATGATCTCAAACTCCATAGAATTTGCATTTGAAAACCAAAAAAGCCCGTTTGGGCAGAACTGGAAGCCGCTTAAACAAAGTACGCTAGCCCAAAAAATAAAAAGAGGCGGTTCGGATAGAATTTTAAGAGATAGCGGACATTTGGCGGATAATTGGCATATAGCGTCCGATAATAAAAGCGTAACCGTCTCAAATAATAGCTCGCACAAAGGCTTTGCCTACGGGCTATCTCATCAGTTCGGCGCAAACGCCGGACGCGGAGGCAAAAGCAAGATACCGGCTCGTCCGTTTTTGCCAGTCGATGAAAACGGAAAGCTAGAGCCGAATTTAGAGGAAAACATAAAGCGCTTTTTGGCTGCCGAGATAGCTAGTAAGTTAAGTTGACTTTTGAGGATAAAAGGGCTATAATCAACACAGAAGGTAAAGATGAGATACCGGCAGATTTGGCAGCCGGATACCTACTTGCGTAGGCTATTCATGACGGGTTCGATGCCCGGCCGTCTTTACCTTATTTTTTTATATCTTCTTTTGTCTCTTATCGTAGTATTAAAATTTTCAAAAGGTATTTTATCTATACTTATCACGAAATTATCCGTTCTAAATTTAGCAAGCGTGTAATTTAGCCTAATAAGCGCATAATTTACCATATTGTCGTTTTGCATAGTTGGATAAAAATAATAAAGCGCGTTTTCTTGTGGATTATAATAGCAGTGTCTGGCTTTATCTAAAACATCGACAATCGCCTTTATCTCATCAGCATTAGGCTCTTTGTCTTTTGGTTTACTGTCACGCTTTAGATGCCAAACTCTATTTTGATAAAGCGCTACACTATTGGCTCCCAGCTTAACTCCCAGCTTCTTTAGCCCATTTTCGATATTAGGCTTAATTTGCCCTACTTGAACGATTTGGCGTAATTTTTCTTTAATAATATCGCCACCAAGCAGCGTGTCGACCATATCATCCAGCCCCTTTTGCCAAACATATAAATTCCTATCCCGCTCATAGTTTTTTAGATCGTTTTTTACTATATTTTTTAGTTCGCCGCTTAAATTTGCGGCCTTTTTTGCTAGCACGCTATCTAGGCTTTGAGCGCTTTTGCCCGGATTATAAGCCCAGTCTTTGCTAGCTACGTTTAAAGGCGTGCCGGCGTAGGGTTTAAATCCGTAGCTTTGCATCTCGCTTTGGGTTAGTACTTGCACCTGACACCTACATCCCCAGTCGTTTGGCGGGTAGTTTTTCTCCCAAAATTTATGCGTTTTTGGTAGGATCATACCGTGCAGCTTAGCGTGACTCGGCCTTGTGCGGCGATCTAGGACGGCTTTATAGCGGAAGTATTCGCCCGCACTACTCATCTGGCTTTCATATCTTGCCTTTGCTACGCTTACTCGCATGTTGGTCTCAAAAATCCGTTTTAGCCGCCTGGAGCCCACGTAAATTTGCTTTGTTTCTCCGGTCTTAGGATTTGTTACGCTTACGTCTCCTAGCCAGCCTTTCTTTGCTAAAACGGGTTTTATGCTATCTCTCCACTCTGTAAAGCCCTGCCCCTTTTTATAGGCTTCGCTAAGGCTAGTTTGTATATCTGAAAGCAGATCTATCCGCGTGATCTTTGCTACGGTAAAAGCTCTACTATGAGCCTCGTGCATGATCTCGTCGTAATCAAAGTGAAGCTCGGGCGTACGGGCGGTGACAATATAGAAAAATTTAAGACCGAAATCGAGGATAAAGGCCTAAGCTATCTATCGGTTATGGGCGCCACTGATGCCGCTATCTAGGCCGAGCGCTCAAAAAAGTAGAGAGGATGCTTGCCTGCGTTGAAGCTAAGATGAGCCCGGACGAGTTCGGGCTTGATTATTATGAGGCTCTTATGCTTCACGGACTTCATACGGCAAGCGTAGCAAAGCGAGACTTTAACGGCGGGTATTTTGAATGCGAGGTAGTCGTTTTAAAAGCTTTTTGTAAGCTTTTTAAAATAGATTTTTTATGGATGTTTGAAATCTCAAAAGCGTTTAATAGGGTTTTAAATAAGAGGGAATGACGGGAGTAAAGATGACTTATAAAGATAAATTTTTAGCTTTTTTAATGTCGTTTAGGCCTTGCTTGATGCCTAAAATCACTCCAGCTACGCAAGACGCCGCAATATATGCCGCGCAAATTTTAAGAAAGCCTACAAAGCCGCTAAAATCGGTAATAATAAATAAAATAAATCCGGCTCCCGCAAGCGCTATCAAGCAACCTAGCAAAGCGTATTTTACTAAACCTAGCATTTTAGCTCCTTTCGTTTTTCTATATATATTTTACCATAAAGTAGTCCTGCTTCAAATACAAATCATGCTCACTGCTTTTACTGGTCCCAATGCGTCAAGTGTGATATTTTTACCATCAATCCCCTAAAACAGGAAAATTTGAATCAAATAGGCTCCAGCCTCATAAGCCGGACGCCCTTAGTTCAAGTCTCCCCCGTGACACCAAAACACCCTACTTTAGGCATCGGAAAAGCTTCTTCCGATCTTTCCCTTTCTTTAATATTTCCTTTAAGAGTGGAACACTATCTCAAAAGAGTTTAAAATCATATCTAACTCTTGATTCACAAACAATGAAAAACGTCAAAAAATAAAAATATTTTATCGTCAACAAAATAAGCCGACTGATTTTTAAGCAAAAATATTTTTATAATAGATGTAAGAGTTCTTAATATTTAGATTATTTTTTAGAAGTTTGCAGGATAAAAGCTTTAGGGTAGTTTTAGCCTGAACTATCGTCAGAACCCCCTAAGCTACCGCGGATTATAATACAATCAATATAAAAAAGTACTTAGGAAGCAGATGTTTGACATAGTCCAAAGCCAATATGAAAAAATATACGATATATTTAAACAAGGTTACGATGGCTTTATGAGTCACGAATTTGAGGCCAGAATAAAAAAAGCGATATCGGTATTGCATTTTAAATATTTACTTGGAGCATGCAAAGAAGCTAACGCCGTATTGCCAAAAACAGACCTAAACAACCTTAATCTATTTGATTTAATAATTTCAATCTACAATAAAAGACGTAGAACCCATCAGTCCAAGTTTTTCTTACTGCACTGTTTTGAGAGCGGACTTCGTAGCACTCTAGCCGTCAACTTTTCAAATTTATACAACCAAGACGCCGATGATTGGTTCTTTAAAACAGATAAGCCAGAGCTTGGAAGGATATTAAATATAGTAAAAAGGCGCTGCAAAAATGAAGATCTACAAAGCATATTCGATAAATTTTATATGATAGACCTAGAAGAGCTAAGCGATGAATATTGGCATACGATAGAGCACATCTTTGCAAGTACGAAAGAATACAAGTCTCAAATACCTCCGGCTTACGGACGCCAACACCTAATAACCAAAATAGGACAGATAAGAAAAGCAAGAAATGAAATATACCATAACAATCCTACAAAGATAAAATTCGCAAAAGATTTGGAAATATTGCTTTTACGAATGGGTTACAATTTACAAGACGCTATCGGCGGCTGCGATTTTAGAGGCGATATCAAGCTACAATACAAATACGATCAGAATTATACAGCCCATAAAGACCATAATAATCATGCAAGCCTACAAAAAAGCTAAATTTGCCATTTTCGCAGAACCGCAAAATCCAATACCAGCTTACGTAACTTCATCCAAGTTGTACGCTTTTTGTTCGTATAGGCACTTGCCCTGTAAGCGCTCGATCCGCCAACCTCGGCGAAATATTTATTTAAAATGCTTTTTAAACCCTTACTCGCGTATGGATTTTGGGCATTATGCGATAATATCCGTCTTGCCAATCTTGCCCACTTTGCGCAGTATTTCCATTATATCCGTCCCTTTTTCGCGTTCGGCTTTTAAGAAATTCTCGAAAAACTCGCGCTTTATATCCTTATAAACATAGGTTTGGCTTTTGCTAGTAGCCTGGATAGGCTTAAATTTATTCTCTTTGGGCGTTTCTTTAGGAGCTTGATCGCTTACTGTGCCATCTTTTAGGGCTATATTTTGTAGCACGTCTGCGATGCTCTCGCCTTTTTTAAACGCATCTTTTAAGAAATTTAAAAACTCTTTTTTAGTTGCTTCGTCTGCGTAGCTGACCTGTTTTACCATCTCTTGTCCCCAAAAGACCGCAGGCCGTTTTCCTGATACTCGGTCAAAATTTAGCTTGCCGTCTTTGAGCGAGATTTTGACCTTTGCATTCTCTCCTAGTATCTTTTCGGCGGTAACCTCAAGCCATTTATCTTTAAATTTTTCCAAATCCATATCGGAGTCTAGTAGCTTTGCCATATCGACCGCCATTTTAAGTCCGGTACCCTTCGTATGACCAACGCCAAAGCTTCCTAGATCCACATTAAACGCGCTCATAAACCCGTCTACGCTAAAAACATCGTTTTCCATGCTTGAATTGCTTTGTAGGACCTTCGTGCTATCTATAAATTTCTTTAGCTCTGCGACCTCGTCCTTGCTCATACTTGGATCAAGCCCGTTTATCTTGCCCCAAACGCTGATTTTATCATCTTCCGTATAGCCACTTAGCGAATACGCCTTACGCACAACCACGGGATCATAAGCTTTATATACCGGTTTTTTAAAGCCCATTTTTATAGCAAGAAGCCTATTTTGCTGCTTGTCGTTTAGTTTTGAAAACTCTACGTTTTGCGCCCAAACGGCAAGCTCGTTTTCGTCCAGTTCGTCAGGATCTAGAGCATAATAATCGATCGGTTCGGTCAAATTTGATCGAGACGGCGCCGAATTTGAGGTTAAATTTATAGCCTCTTTTTCCTCGCGTGCTTTTAAATTTCGCTCATGAGCGCTACTAAAATCATAATTTACGTTTGCGTTAAATCCGTTTACGCCGCTTATCATATTAATCCTTTATGCTTTTACGTCAAATTTGCCTAGTTTTGCTAGCTGATTTAAAATCTCCGTTATATCCGTCCCCTTTTCTTGTTCGGCTTTCAGAAAATTTTCAAAGAATTCTCGTCTGATGTCTTTATCTACGTATGTTTTGCTTTTACTTGTGGCTTTGATGGGTTTAAATTTAGCTTCCGCTCTTTGCTTAGCTAAATTTTCGTTGTATTCTCTCATCTCTTGATTGATTTTTGCTACGGCTTCCCTATTGGCTTTAGTAGTTTTTTCGACGTCCTACGCATAGAGTTTTTTAAATTCCTCTATGCTGATGTCGGCGCGATCCATAAGCCTAGAGCCTTCCGCACTACTTGCAGCACTTTTACCGAGCGAATCTCTGAACGCCTTTAATTCCTCTTGCTCTTCTTTGGTTCCAAATCCTAAAATTTTACCCCAGATAGTGGGTTTACCGTCTTTGGAGTTATCCATCAGCATCCACATATAGGTTTGTAGAGTAGAGTCGATGACGTCTTCTTTGCTTTCGGGTTCTTTTTGTCCTATACTGCGCAGCTCTTCGATCGTATACTTTTTGGATAATATGCCGTCTATCTTATCAATCGTCTTTGTCATCCAGTTCTCGTCGCTTTCATCTATCTCGATAGCATCTTTTACGATTTCTATGATGGTTTTACTTCTGTATTCTTGCAGCTCTTTTTGGATTTCTTCTTTGCTTTTTGGAGCCTGCGTTTGCTCTTTCGCCAAATTCGTCTTAGCGGTTTTATCTGCAGGAGTTAAATTTGACTTGAAATTTGCCGTAGAAATGTTTAAATTTGAGCCGCTTACCATTTTCAATCCTTTAAGACTATATCGGATAAAAACGACTTTTCTTTAGCATAAACCAAGAAGCCAATTGTAGTAATAAAATATCAGGCTAGATATTCGTTTTTCCTTTAGGGCGGACGGTTTCTTTTTGAAAGGCCCCCAGTCTTAGTGCCAGTTTATCCACTATGCTATCCGGCGTTTCGTTCTTATGTAGACTCATAAGCCCGTCCCCTAGAACTTTCTTTAAAAATTCCTTTATGATTTTGGTATTTTTTAGAAAATCGGATATGGTTATAGGCATATCGTCAAAGCTTTGGCTTCTCATATCTTGCACATATGTTTGGACTTGATCCGTTAGCCTAGTTTCCCCGCTATCGCTCGCCATGGGCGGGAAGCCTTTTAGAAACTGCATAAATACGCCCTCTCTGGCGTATCCGCCCTCTTTTTGGTAGACCGACGTATCGGGGTTAAAGCTAAAGCCGTATTTTTCCTGCGAATTTGACGAGCCTAGAGTAGAAAAATTTAAAGGATATACGCTAAGGCTAACTCCGTATTTTTTAATATCGCTTGAGAGTTCGCCGGCGTTTTGTAGCTGAGTTTGAGTACTATAGACGTTTGATACGGCAAATAGGCTAACGTCTTTTAAAAAATTACTCTTGCCAAACGGTTTTTGATTGATATTTACGCTAAAGCCCTTGGGTAGCTTTTCTAAGTCGCTTTGGCTATACGTTTCTTTGCCTTCAGGGACGACTGCGTTAAACAGCTTGTAGTATTGTTTCACCGTGTCGGCTACGTCGATATTTTCAAAGGGCTTTTGATCCGGCGAGGGCGTAAACAAATAAGTCTTATTGTTAAAACTCACTATCTCGTCGATAGAGCTTTTGTGGATTTTGAAATTTTCGGGAAGCCCGGCTGCTTTGTTAAAATCGCTACCCATATAGCCGAGATTATCCACCGAGTACCCGTAAGCCAAATTTGATCCAAATTTTAACGAGTTTAAATTTTGATCTTGTGCGCCGCTTGACGTCAGATCGTATATTTTAAATGCGGTAGCACTAGACGCACTAGTGTTTTGAATAAGATTTGCGAAGCTAACTTCCTGCGTTTTGGATTGCTTCTTTTCTTGAGCTTTGGATAGTATCGACGAATAATTTATCTTAGCGGCGGAGACGTTCACGACTTATCCTTCTTAAAAAGAAATTTAAAGAAGGATAAGCAAATTTTATTCCCCATAATTCGCGACATTTGCGTAAGGGTATTTGAGAAAAAGATTATACTATGTAAGCCAGGTCTAAATTTTAGACCTTAAAATTTTGGTAGATTATGCTTGTAGATTGATAGGATCTTTATGGTGTCGTCTTCGATTATAAAAGGAATAACGTATCCTTTGAAAATTAGATCCCTTATATTGTCTTTGTGAAAGTATTGATTTTTTCTAAATCGGTAAGAAAAAGTAGATAAGCTTTCGATTTTTTCAAATAAGCCCTCAAGAAAATCATTTGCTACTTTATTGCTCTTGCTTCTATCTGTATAAAAATCTAAAATACTTTTAATTTCTTCCTTGAATTGTTCGCTTAAGATAATTTCCACTTTAAGCGCCTTTGTTTTTTAGGTAGGATCTCATCTCGGTTTTAAATTCGTCAAAGGCTTGATATTTTAGCTCGCCGCGTTTATCGGCCTCTACTAGTTTCTTTAAATCCTGCTGATCGGCTTGGCTTAGATAATCTTCATTGTCGTAAGTAATGGTTGTTTCAGGATCTAGCGCAATAATAGCCCTAATAGCTTCTACAATGCTATGGTTTGCGGTTTGGATATTTATTGAAGTTATCATTTCTTGCTCCTTGTGTTTATCGTCATTATATCGCACCGTTTTTAACGGCTGACGTTTTCTCTAATGATCGATCTCTAAATTTATACTTATACCTTTTGTGTGTTTAGACTCAGCTTAATATCTTTCATATGTTTTCTCGGAAAATCCGCCTACTCGTCAGGTGGCGGCGTATCTATCGGATAATATGATGGACTTTTTAACCAAAGAGGCCAAATAAAAAGGCGTCAGCAAAAATCAAGTGCTTAGAAATTTGATAGCCAAACATATAAACAAATAGACTGGCCATCTTGCCCATTCCTAAACCCTTACATCTATCTTCTTATAGAATCTATCCTTCTCGCCCACATTAGCGCCTTTGCCAAACTCGTTATTTAAAAACGAAATATTGTATAGATCTTTTGCCGTTAGGGTTTTATTATCCCCCAGGTATATCAAAAACTGTTTTCCATGCTTGGTAGAAAAGGATTTTATAGCACTAGCTCCTATTTCCTGGAGCGTCTTATATTTGCCGTCGGTATCTAGGATGCCTATATTGTTAAAGCTTATAGAGCCAAGCTCGATGTCGCTCATGGCTTTAGTTTCTAAATTTAGACTTGCCCTTCTTGTTTTATCTCCTAAAAGCTTACCCGTATCAGAATACAGCTGCGTTACTTCTATTTCTCTACCGCTATCAAATTTTAAGGTTATAGATCCGTTGTCGTTTAACTTCATAGCTATTACGCTGTCGCTGTCGCGCAATGATGACGCCGCCCTATCGATATCGGTTTCAAAAGCGCGCCTAACTTTTTCTAAATTCGCCTCGCTAAATTTTAATCCGGTAGCAGCCTCAAATTCGTTTTCCATAGCGATCATATATGCGGACTTACTGTCCTTTAGCTTGTTTATGTATTCGTCCGCATTTTCTACGTTATACTCTTTTAGATTTTTTGATAGCCACTCTACGTCTTTTGCGTGGGCGGTGGATTCTTTTTCGTAATCTCTATAAAATTTCATAAAACTATCTCTTTGATATCCGTTATAGGAGAAATTTTTGTCTCTCGGGGCATCGGATTTTATTATAGGATTAAATTCGCTAAGCTTTAGCTTTCCGTCAAATCCAACCTTTTCATAGGCAAAGTTGTTAAAGCGGTGCAACAAAAGTGGAACACCTTGCCGATGCCTTAAAGTCAAAAAGACTTAAAATAGCGCAGTATCAGCGCTATGCGAGGATTTAAAAAACTCATCATAAACCGGACGCCCTTAGTTCAAGTCTCCCCCATGACACCATAAATGCCCTATTCATCGGTATTTAAACCGCCTCTTTTTCAGTTTCCCTTTCTTTGAATTTTTTCTTAACTTGTGGTACGCTTTTGATAAAAAGTGGCACAATGGAAGCATTTTACAAAAAATAATCCTATAAAATGACCTTAGCGTAGCATATATCCGCAAATTTGATCCTCATCCCCACTATTGCCATGCTCTCATCTAGCAAATTTAGACCTGACGTA
Organism: uncultured Campylobacter sp.; assembly: GCA_937965895.1. GTDB lineage: Bacteria > Campylobacterota > Campylobacteria > Campylobacterales > Campylobacteraceae > Campylobacter_A. The sequence goes on along the minus strand of CALCKS010000184.1, from coordinate 21,568 downwards.
GCCATTGGCACTAGCGGTCTTCTACTCTCATCCAAGCTCTAACTTCTTGATTTTTATTACTCCCACTATTTTATAGGCTTATCTAGAATATTTAACGAAAACAAGAAAATGTTTTTACTAAACCCTCCACCTAACCAGCAACCTTTTTTTATCTTCGACGTTTAAATTTATAAAATCGATACCGAAGAGTTTGGTTAAATTTTCGCCCTTTAAAATTTGATCGGTTGCGCCGAATTCATATCCTAAGGGGCCGTTTAAAAGCAAGGTTTTATCCGCCGCCGCAAGCGCGTGATCGGGATGATGCGAGGTAAAGATCACGCAGGTTTTTTGCTCGCTATTTAGCCTTTTGATTAGGCTTAAAACGGCGTTTTGATGAAAGACGTCGAGATAGGAAGTCGGCTCGTCCATGACGAGAATTTTGGGCCGTAGCACTAGCGAGCGAGCTATTAGGACTAGCTGCATCATGCCGCCGCTTAGCTCGTCTACGTTTAAATTTAAATACTCGCTAACGCCCGCTATGCTTGCGGCTTCCTCAGCCATCGCTCTATCCTCTGCGCTCGGCCTTGAAAACATACCGACGTTTGCGTTTACGCCCATTAAAATCAGATCTTTTACCTTAAAGCTAAAAGCGATATTTTCGCTTTGAGGTACGTATCCTACGAGCTTGGCGCGTTCTTTGCCGCTAAGAGAGGCATGATCGCGACCATCGATCAAAATTTGACCGCCTTTTGCTTTTAGAAGTCCTAAAATAATCTTTAAAAACGTAGATTTACCTATGCCGTTTGGGCCCAAAATCGCAAGCGTTTCGCCACTTTTTAGGCTAAGGCTCAAATTTTGCAAAATTTGCTTACGATCGTACGAAAAGCTTAAATTTTCTACGCTTAAGACCATCTTTTGCCCTTTTTAACGATGATTACGCCGATCATAGGAGCGCCTATAAGTGCGGTTAGGATACTTAGCGGGATTTCAGCCGAGCTCACGCTTCTAGCTGCAACGTCGGTTAGCATCAAAAATATCCCGCCTAAAATCGCCGAAATCGGAACTAGCTGCGAGTTATCGGGGCCGTAAATCAGCCTCGTAACATGCGGCATTAAAAGCCCGACCCAGCCGATGATACCGGCGATGGCTACGCTTGCGGCCGTTATCAGCGTAGCAAGTACGATAAAGATAAAGCCTAAAAATTTACTCTCGCCCAAAATGCTTGCGTGTTCGCCGCCTAGGGATAAAATGTTTAGCTTCCAGCCCATTAGGCTCAAAAGCACAAGCCCGCTAACGCAAACGGGAGCCAGCGCCGCTACGTCGCTCCAAGAGATGGCGCTTAGGCTTCCCATCAGCCAATATACGATGCTAGGTAGCTTTTCTTGCGTGTCGGCGACGTATTTGATGACGGAGATCAGTGCCTCGAATATCGCGCCCGTGATGATGCCCGCAAGCACCAGCATGAGCTTTGAGTTTTTGTTTGCCAAAACACCCAACGCGTAAGCTATCATGACGGCTAAAAAGCCAAAAACGAAAGCGCCTATTTGCGTGGCTACGGGGCTACCGAAGGCTAAAATGCAAACCACCGCGCCAAATCCCGCCCCACTGCCGACGCCTAAGATATTCGGGCTTACCAAAGGATTTGCAAACATCGCCTGAAATATCACGCCCGCCGCGCTAAGGCTCGCGCCTATCAAAAACGCCGCTATCAGCCTAGGCAAGCGTAGGTCGAATATCAAAGCGTAAAGCGTCTCTTTGTCATTTTGATAATAATCCATAAGCCCGTCAATAGAAATCCTACCCGCAAATAGCGAAAAAATAACCGCAAAGACTAGAAAAAGCGATAAAAACAGATATTTTTTCATTATCTAAAAAGCTCGTAAAATTTGCTCTCGCCGTTTAGATCGAAGCGTAAAATTTGAGCCATCTCATCATCGTTTAGATCGTAGTCGTAAAGCAACTTGTAGCTCTTTTTCATCTCGTCTTTTAAATTTATATGCGCCTGCCCCGAAAATAGCACGCTAAACCACGCCCAGCCTAGGTGCGATTCGCCCGTAGGCGGCTCCCACATATCGCCTCCTAGGGGCATTTTATAGACGGCTTTTTGCTTGACGGCCTTTACGTTTTTCAAAATTTTGTCGTCAAAAAAGTCCCGCGGAGTTAGCTCGTCGAAGTTGCTAAGCAAGATAACGTCCGGATTTTGCGCGAGAATTTCTTCTTTATTTAAAATTCTAAATCCCCCGAAATTCGCCGCGTTTGCTCCGCCACTTAGCTTTATCTCGTAGTCAAAATACGTCCCGCCGCCGGCTGCCTCGTAGCTTTTATCTCGGCCGAATATAAAAAGAACCTTCGGTTTTTTGCTAAGCCCTTTTGCGAAATTTTCGATCTTAGCTCTTACCTCGGCTCTGTTTTGTAAAATTTGCTCCGCCTTTTGCTCTTTTTCGTAAATTTTACCCAGCATCCCAAACCAAAAAAGCGGGTCTTCCTCCGTGCCGCTTAAATTTACCAAAGCTACGTTTAGCCCTACTTTTCGTAGCGGCTCGATGATCTTTTCGCCTCTCATGCCCCACTGCACGACAAGATCGGGAGATAGTTTTAGTAGCTCCTCGATGTTTGGAGTAAAGTCATCTCCGATACCGCCTGCGGGGATACTAGCTGCGCTTTTTATCATTTTTCCCAGCATTCCGCGCTCGATGTTTTTCTTGGCTATCGGATGAACGGAGGCAAGGCGAGATACGTTGTTTTCGACGCTAAGAGAAAACGAAGCTAGCGGCACCGGAAACAGAGCTACGCTTTTAACCGAACCGTCAAAATGAAGTTTGTTTCCGCTTTGATCGGTAAATTCAAGCGCACCCAGCGTCGCTGCCAGTAGCAATAAAGCAGGTATGATTTTTTTCAAATTTGATCCTTAAATTTGTAAATTTTAGAGCTTTTGAACGGGCCTGTTTAAAACCCGCTCGGCAAATTTAAAATTTAAAAGCCAGCCTTAAAGCCTAGTTTGAAATTTCTGCCCGGATTTATTAGCGGGTTGCTAGCGCTTCTAGGCTGGCTGATTAGCTCGTAGCTTAGGCTTGGGGCGTATTCTTTGTCAAAGATATTTTCGACGCCGAAATTCAGGCTAAAATCTTTTAGGAAGCCTAGTTTGCCCAGGCTCTTGCCAAAGTATAGGTTATGCACGAAATATCCCGCTCGCTCGCGCTCTACGCTATCATCTATACGCGTCTTTCTCGCTGCCCAGTCGCCGCTATACTCTATGTATGAGTTTGCCCAAAACTCCGGCGAATAAGAAACGGCTACGCGTCCGCTAAGCGGAGCGATCTCCGGAAGCGGTTTGCCGGTTTGCTTATTTTTGCCGCGCGTGTAGGCGAGATTTGTTTTAAACTCCAAATTTGATAAAATTTTATAAGCAAGGTCAAATTCCGCTCCGCTTATCTTTGCTCTATTTACGTTTTGCGACTGATAATAGGTCACGCCGCCGCTTTGCCAGTTTCGCTCGACGATCAGGTCTTTATAATCTCCCGTGTAAAATATCAAATTTGATCTAAGCGCTTTATCCGTATAGCGAAGTCCAGCCTCATAGGTAACGCCTTTTTCGATATTTAGATCAGGGTTTGGCAGATACGCCTCGCTGCCCGAAAACGTCAGTATCGGAGCAACCTCGCCGCTCATAGGAGCTCTAAACGAAGTCGAGAAGTTACCCACAAACTCAAACCCCTGGGCGATAGGGTAAATAAGCCCCAGACCGTAGCTCGCTCTGCCGTCTTTTCTATCGTTGGCGTTTTCGTATAGGGCTTTTACGGCGGGGCTCATCGAGCTATCCATATCAAAGGACGTTTTTATGCGGTCGTAGCGTAAATTTGCGCTCAAAATCGCGTCGTTGCTAAATGCGTATTCAAGCAATCCAAAGCCCGCGACGTCAAGCTGTTTGGTTCTTAGCCTGTTGCGTACGCTAGGGCCTTTGTTTACGCTTTGATACACGCTATCCCAGTCCTCGTAATAAAAATCTACGCCGTAGGTTTGGGTTAGGCTGTCGCCTATAAATTTACCGATAAATTTGCCGCCGTAGACCTTCGGGCCGTTTACGTAGTTATCGACTTGTCTAGGCGAAAACGAGCCTATGTAGGGCCTTATATTTAGGTGCGTATAAAGCTCTCTGTAATACAAGCTAGAATCTAATATAAATTTGTCGTTTATGTTGCCTTCGTAGTTTAGCGCTACGTATTTTTCTCTAAGAGGCGCTTCTTTTATGTATTTTTGAAAGCCTTTTTTGTTTGCCGTTCCGGGGGCGCCGACTGCCGTACCCACTACGCCGCGCTCGGACTCGGTGTATCTAGTTACGAGCTCAAGCCTGTGAAAATCGGCAAAGCTATATCCGCCTTTAAAATCAAGGCTTCGGTAATTATACCTTGTATTTGGGATTTTACCCGCCGGAGTGTCGTAGTCCTTACCGTGTTTGTAGTTTAAGCCCAGCAATGCATCAAACCCGTGTCCGACTACCCCGAGTTGTAAGCGGTTTTGCACGCCTTTGTTTGCACTTTGATATTGGGTGCTTAGATACGTATCAGATAGCGCCCAGTCGCCGTGTACGTCCCCGCTAGCTCTTTTGGTGACTAAATTTACTATGCCGCCAAAGGCGTCCGTGCCGTAAAGCGTGCTAGCGGGACCTCTTATTATCTCTATCCTCTCGATTTGATCGGGCATAAATATCGAATACTCAAACGCCGGCCTACCTCTAAATCTAAGTCCGTCTACGAACATCGGCACGCGGTAATCAGACGAGCTAAAGCCTCGCACGTTTACGGTGCCCGAGTCCATGCCTTCGTTTACGATTGAAACTCCCGGCGCCTCGCTGATTAGCTCGGGTACGCTTTTGCCAAGTTTTCTTTCTATTGTCTCTTTATCTATTACCGAGACGCTTTTGCTTATCTCGTCTACGCTTTGAGACGATCTTTGCGCCGTGACGGTTACGCCTTCTAACGATTTTAGCTCTACTTCGTTTTGCGCGGCGACCAAAACGCCCGCAAGCGCTAAACTAAGCGCGATTTGCTTTTGCATTTAAACTCCTTTAAAAATTATTAACGGACAATTATACAGAAATATATAATGATTTTCAATGATTAAAAATAAGGTTTTTAGTAAATAATTTATTTTTAAATTTTAGCGATATTAGGGAGGACGTAGTCCTTTATAAAAATGTTCTAACAAAAATAGAAATAATTTTTGTTTAATTTGTCGAAGTTAAAAAAGTAATTTTAAAATGTAATTTTACTTTAATAAAAAACAAAACAGTTTTTACTTTTACTTCATTAGATGGTTATACATCTCTTATATAAGAATTCCAAAAACAAAGTTTTAGTACCATCTTAAGCGATAGTGCAGTAAGGTCTTAGCCAGACAGGCAAATAGCCTGGCAGGTATTATAAAAATCAGCATAATTTTTATAAAATTAAACAACTGATTTTCATGCAATCTGCATACCAATATCTCAAACAAAAAGTTGCTCATTAGCTTTTTGTTTGAGATATTGAACCAGTTTGTGAATCCTACTTTATTATATCGTTTGCAGGTTTTACTTATCTAACCGATCTTGTAATTATCTATATATTGATGCTTTTAAGATGTTTTAGCGTAGTATAAAAATACACAAGGCTAAAAAGTGGAAATATGCTATAATTATTAAAAGTCTAAAAGGATTAATATGCTAGCCAAACTGGAACTATCCATAGAAAAACCTGATGTGCTCGCCAAGGTTAAGGATTTTTTAAAAAGCCTAGGCAATGATATCAAGGTAAAAGAAGAAAATATAACCAATAAAAAGCTAGAAGCGTTTAATAGCGTATGCGGTAGCGTTAAATTAAACATTCCCGTCGAACCCGAAGAACTAGAAGAAGCAAGAGCTAAAAAATATGTCTTATAGCGTATTTTTGGACACTAATGCTTTAATAGACATCTTGGTCGATTATGAAACGCCGACTACATATGATAAAATAAGAGGCGACGCAAAGCTGGCATTAAAAACTAAAATATACATAGTTGAGCTTATAAAAAACAATCCCGACATAAAGCTATTTATAAACACGACTACCGTAACCAACGTATTTTTTATATTAACGAATAGGCAAAAAATAAGTAAAAGCCTAGTTGCTAGCCAAATTTTAAATCTACATAAACAAAAAGAGCTTTTTACGGTTGTTTGCGAAACCGATGCTATAAGAGAAGAAACATTAAATTATTGCATTCAAAACGACGCGGACTACGAAGATGCGCTCCAATACTTCTGCGCCTTAAAACATAATTGCAAAGCTATAATAACTAACGATAAAAATTTTCCCGATATTGATATTAAGCTTATTAGAACTTATCAAGAGGCATAAGTTATGGGTTATAATTATTTAGAATTCGAAGATAGGCTTCAAAGCATCGTAGAAAATTTAAACGAGAGTAATTTTATATACGAGTTTTTATCTCTTTACGGACTGCCTAAAGCCACGATTTCAAAACTAAAACAAGGCACGAGCAATCTTTCGAGCCTAGAAAGTGTAAAGCACCTTAAAAATAAAATTTAGGCTCAAGATAAGTTAAGCGGATTTTCTCTTATCAGTTTCAACAGTTTCTGATATAAGTTTTCCTGTGTAGTTTTAGTACTATATCTAAATTCGCATTCTTTAAGATGAAGCAAGAAATTCTTTTTCTTAATGCCTTTAAATTTAGATAATCTATGTTTAGCATACCCCCGTCTGTTTACAGTAGCAAGATGAAGTCGCAGCTAAAAGTTTTCTATACCGTTTATATTATTTTTACCGTTAGAGCAAATTCACTCTTTGAGTGTTTTACCCTGTAGTGCTCTTTAGCTCCGTAATCTACCAATCCGTCATAAGCTTTCCGGCAATCAGAATAAATAACGCTCTCGTCTAATTCGCTCTTGCGCTTGCGCTCTCTTTGAGAAACTCCGATAATATCGGTATTAGTTCATTTGCAGAGCAGTTTTTAACTATTCGGGTATAGACTTTACCGTCATGCTTTAGCATACCGAACACCGGAGTTTTATTTGCTGCGCCTCTACCTCTTTTCTCAAAGAGAGCGCAAGCGCAAGACCTCTTACTCGTTTAGATCCGTTCTGCTCGCAGTTACGAGCAAAGCGAAGTAAAAGTAACTTTCGTCTATTTCAAAGCGAAGCTTCTATAGGATGTCGAAAGGCGTATTTAAGGACTTATAACTTTTACCACAAAAAGTATAATCGGGAAAAACCATATTAGTAGGAAATATGTCGCAGGCTGGGGTCGAATTTTCGTCACCTTAGTCATTTTTTGTATTTATTAAAGTTGCTTTTTGCTAATCCTTTTTTGTCTATTCCCTTTATATCTCGATTAGTTTGTGGTTTTGTTTTTTGCATAGACTAATACAATGAATTGTGCCACCACTATCGTATCTCTTGTATGAGAACATTATATCCGTATTATCTAGCAGGGCTTGATTTCTAGCAAAATTACCACACCAGAAGCTTGCGCCGTTATAATTTTTCTTTATTTCAAGAATATCTTTTAGATTTTTATATTCTAAAATGTAGTCATATTGAACGGCTTGAGCTCTTATATTGCCATCTGCAGCTTTTAAATTTTTATGCCATTTTAATGAATTTGGCAAAACAAGTACTAGCGGGGCATTATGTTTAATTGCTATTAACGCAAATATTTCATCAACACCTCTTGCCATACCAGAATAAAATGTGTGAGATGCTAAGTCATTGTTAAAATACTCTAGTAAGAAATTTTCTATCTCAGAAAAAACCTTATTAAAACATCCAGCATCATATTCAGAACCGTCGCCTGAGTATTTTTTCTTGCAAGCTTTTTCAATCTTTATGTGTCCAGTGATGCCAATATGCATTTTTTGATCTTTTTTATTGAATTTTACCACAAAAAGAATAGAAAGAAAGGTGCACAATAAAAATAAAATTTTTATTGGAATAGAATCGGGCTTTTGGGATACAATAAGCGTGATGATTTGTCTAAGCCGCCTTTTTTATCATATGCATTTACACATAAAATATAAAAACCAACTTAAACTATCACTCATCATAAAGCCAGGCAAGTAAAGTTTCCAAACCAAACAAGATGGATCAGCGCTATCATAAGCCCTTGTAATTTCCATTATTTTAAATTAATATAAATATAATTTTATACTATAATCAGCGAAGAAGAGATCCAAAATGGAACTGGTTATGAGCTTGAAGATGAAGCAGATGATGATGCTTTTTCTACTTTGTAGAAAAATATTTTGTAGGAGTAGTATTCAATACTACGCCTTGAAATTTAGCCATTATTATAAATTTCCACGACCTAAAATTAAAAAAAGCAAAAAAAGATTTTTAATAGAGAGGTTTTTTTAATTTTTGGAGACCTATCGGATCTCCAAAATCTTTTACGCATGAGTAAGAATTTTGTTTTTTTGAACGAAAAACCTTAAGAAGTGATATTAGAGTAAGCTGCTTTTAATTTCGGCAACGCGTAAGTTCTAAAAATCAGATCAAAATATAAGCTAATTTCAGCCTCATTGCTTAAATTATTAAAAGACTGGTACTTATTCTTTGCTAGAATCAGAGCCAAAAAGCCGCTCGTGATTTTTAAGATCCTCTTTATTTATTGCAAGAGTCATATTGCAAAGCCGTCTAGTATATGGGCGATTGTTTGATATATAAAATTAACTTAAAAATAAAAAATATTAGCCTAAAAAACGCTATACTAAGATACTTTTTAATAAAATATTAAGCTTAGAATGGAAATCATTTTTTTAATGTTTATTTAATTTTTGACTAATTGATGTGTTTTAACTAAACATAATTTTATGTTTAGTTATGTAGAATGGACGCATTAAAATCATAAGAAGCGTATGCAAACAGGCTTTATGTAGTAAACTGCGGCAGGTATGAAAAATTTTTAGACTACAAAAAGTTAAGAAAAATTATTAAGAATGTACGATATAAGGTATTTTTATGGATGAATTTTGAGAAAAAGAATGACCTAGTTTGCATAGAAATAAAAATCATGGACTTAAATTCGGATATTTTTGAGACATTTCTTTAAAAAAACGTATCAAATAGTAAAAATTTGGTATCCAGATCACATCCTCACAATAAATACGAAACAAAAAGGAAAAAGTAATGACTTACCCGCTACTAGGCACGAAAATAGTGATAGACGAAGAGAAGGTTTTGCGAGAGAAAAAGTATAAGCTAGACGTAATTTACGAATATTTAGACAAGCTTGCCGAGCAGTGTAATTTGATTAGGATTGATAAAAACACTTTTCACGCAAAAGGCAATGAAAAAGATTTGGCAAACGTAGCCTTATTTGTTTGTAAATATGCAGTAGAAAACGAATGGCTAACAAAAAATATCAAAGAGTGGATTTGGATTAGCGAAAACTCTGGGAACGAAGATATGATGGCAAAATTTAAGAAAGAAAAAATAGGAGTTTGGGAGTGAATAGTAAAAATAAGGCTATTCATATGCCAACAAAAAATATCTACGCATCAGAAAATCTAACAGAATTTGACATTTAAAAAGTAGAAAATTTATGTCCAATTTTTTATTCTATAATTTTATTAAATTTTTTAAGGAGTAAAAATGGCATTGGCACTACCTACGATAGAGGAATATATAATACAAAGAGATAAGGAGTTTGGTTTTTGGTTGGTCTTTCATACTAGATACAATGATATATGTGCATTTGGAAAGCAATTAGAAAATGATCAATTTGATAATTTTGATAAAAAATACATAGATAATGAATCAAGAAACTATTTTTTAAATTTTATGAAAGAAAATTTTCCAACCATAAAATTAACCAATATTTTTGATTTGGTTGATCCTAGCATATTGACCTATCCGTATTTAGGCAGCATTGCGGTAGATTGTGTTCAAGGAGACGAGGCGTTTAATGCAATTAGCGCAATGTATGGCAATCCATTTGAAGCCCCTATTTCCAACAAGGCTGTTTTTTGGGTTATGAAATTAGAAGATGCCATTAAGTCGCATACAAAAAGGCAAGAAGCAATAGACGCCGAATTTGGAGATTTTTAAAAACATCTCAAATGCTTTTAATGCACAAAAATATGTTAACGGCTAATATACATTTTATAAAAACAAGGCATCTAAAAAGCATAAAGCCGTGCTAGATGCCCCTACCCTACTACTTTTATTCGCTTCATTCGCTTAGTTTTTTAGCTTGCTTTTGGACGCTTTTCTTAAATGCTCGTTCTACGCCCTTTTCTAGCCACATTCTTACTAGTAAAGTTTTGCTATTTCCAATGATAATTGATTTATCTTGTAGCCTTAATATAATCTTATGCATATGCGCGAGTTGCGCGATACGATAAATAATAAACTATCCCATGAGCTATTTCCCCGCCCGCCAAGCAAAATGTGCTCAGTAAAATTTTTTTAGCTATGAATAAGTATCAAGAATGTTGTTTTTATGCAACTTATTTTATATATAATACGCCAACAAAGCAAGACAAAAAGTACCATGCATTACAGATACGTACAGCACATTGTGTTCTATAAATAAAAATGATAAAATAACCATTAGACTATACAAGTTAATCAAGAAAAAACACAACCGTCAGCGTTCAAATATATGACTTTGGAGTAAATTTATGCAAGTTTTTGACAACATCAATAATATTGTTGGAGACGATTTCAAGGTCGCCATCGAAAAAGGCAGCAAGATATCTATCGTGGCATCTTGTTTTTCTATATATGCTTATCAAGAATTAAAAAAGCAGTTAGATTCGGCAGATGAATGTCGTTTTATTTTTACTTCACCCACGTTTGTAACCGAAAAAACAGAAAAACAAAAGCGTGAATTTTATATTCCAAGGTTAAGCCGAGAAAACAGCCTTTACGGTACGGAATTTGAGTTAAAGCTACGCAACGAAATGACGCAAAAATCAATTGCAAAAGAGTGTGCCGAGTGGATTAGAAAAAAAGTAAAATTTAAATCTAATACTACAGATGCGGGTATGAGTTCAGGATTTGCCACCATAATAAACAAAACAAACAAAATCGTCTATATGCCCATCAATGGATTTACAACAATAGATATTGGGTATAAACGCGGAAATAATATATACAACACCGTAAATCGATTTGACGAAGATGCCTTGACAGCTCATTATATTGCGCTTTTTGAATCGCTGTGGAACAACAAAGAAACACTGCAAGACGTAACTGATGTCGTGATTGAAAATATTACTGCCGCATATAAGGAAAATTCTCCGGAATTTATCTACTTTATGACCTTGTATCATATTTTTAGCGAGTTTCTTAGTGATATTTCTGAAGATGAACTTCCAAATGAGGCTACAGGCTTTAAACAAAGTAAAATTTGGAACATGTTATATGATTTTCAAAAAGATGCGGTCCTTGCCATTATCTCTAAGCTAGAGCGGTATAACGGATGTATCCTTGCCGATAGCGTAGGTCTTGGCAAAACCTTTACCGCGTTGGCTGTCGTTAAATACTATGAAAACAGAAACAAAAGCGTTCTTGTATTATGTCCAAAGAAATTAGCAGAAAACTGGAACACATATAAAGATAACTATATAAACAACCCAATTGCCGCAGATAGGTTAAATTACGATGTTTTATTTCACACCGACCTATCAAGATCGCAAGGCTTTTCTAACGGCTTAGATCTAGATCGCTTAAACTGGGGGAATTATGATCTGGTAGTGATTGACGAATCCCACAACTTCCGCAACGGCACCGGCACTCACTCTAATACAAAAGAAAATAGGTATATAAAATTAATGGATAAGATCATAAAAGCCGGCGTTAAGACAAAGGTTTTGATGTTATCTGCAACTCCTGTAAATAATCGCTTTATTGATTTAAAAAATCAACTAGCCATCGCCTACGAGGGCGATTCTGAATATATAAACAAAAAATTAGATACCGATAAAACAATAGAGGAAATTTTCAAGCAAGCTCAAAGAGCGTTTAGCGCTTGGAGCAAGCTTAATCCTGAACAAAGGACTACGGATAAGTTATTACGAAATTTGGATTTTGATTTTTTTGAGCTTCTTGATAGCGTAACCATTGCTCGCTCTAGAAAACATATTGAAAAATATTATGACACGGCAGAAGTCGGTAAATTCCCGGAGAGAAATAAGCCTATTTCGCTTAGGCCGCAGCTTACGGATATAAGCACGGCCATAAACTATAATCAAATTTATGAGCACCTGATGATGCTATCGCTATGTATATACACGCCTTCAAATTATATTTTCCCAAGTAGAGTGCAAAAATATATCGACTTGACGCATAATAAAGGCGACGAGCTAACCCAAGTAGGCCGCGAAAAAGGCATTAAAAAGCTTATGAGTATTAATCTACTAAAACGCCTAGAAAGCTCCATAAATTCTTTCAGACTAACCTTGCAAAGAATAAAATCTTATATAGATACTACGGTTAATGCGATAGATGCATTTGAAGCGAATGGCGCTACCGATATAGATATATTTGAAACTTCAGATGACGAATTTGATATAGACGATGAAAATACCGAGTTTTTCACTGTGGGCAAAAAGGTCAAAATCAATCTTGCCGATATGGACTATAAGACATGGAAGACCGAACTTACTAAAGATGCGGAGATACTAGGGCTTCTTGATAATATGATAAGCGATATTACCCCTGAGCATGATAGCAAGCTACAAGAGTTGTTTAAGCTTATGTCTGCAAAAATTGAAAATCCGATCAATCGTGAAAACAAAAAGATCCTAATCTTTTCGGCATTTTCGGATACGGCGGAGTATTTGTACGATAATGTCAGTAGCTTTATCAAAGAAAAATATGGCCTTGATACGGCGGTCATTACCGGATCTATTGATGGTAAAATGACCATTAAAGGATTTAAAGCCACGCTAAATAACGTATTAACATGTTTTTCGCCTTTATCTAAAGGCAAAGACCTTCTAATGCCTGATGATAAAGCACAAATAGACATACTAATTGCCACAGATTGTATATCTGAGGGCCAAAATTTGCAAGATTGCGACTATCTTGTCAATTATGATATTCATTGGAATCCAGTCCGTATTATTCAAAGATTTGGTCGCATAGACCGTATAGGAAGTAAAAACGAAGTTATTCAGCTAGTAAATTTCTGGCCGGATATGGATTTGGATGAGTATATAAATTTAAAAGCACGTGTTGAGACTAGAATGAAGATCTCTATCATGACCTCTACGGGCGATGATGATTTGATAAATCCAGAAGAAAACGGCGATCTTGAATACCGCAAGCAACAGCTAAAAAAGCTTCAAGAAGAGGTGGTGGATATCGAGGATATAGCCACAGGCATTTCGATCATGGACTTAGGTCTTAATGAATTTAGGCTTGACTTACTAGAATACGTAAAAAATAACGGCGATATGGACAATAAGCCAAAAGGACTACACGCCGTTGTTCCAGCTACAAGTGAGCTGCCTGAAGGCGTTATTTTTATACTTAAAAATGTAAATAACAGCGTAAATATCGACAACAGAAATAGAATCCATCCTTTTTATATGGTATATATAGGAACAAGTGGCAACGTTATCTGCGATTATCTTGAGCCAAAAAACATATTAGACAACTTAAGGCTTCTTTGCAGAGGGAAGAAAGAGCCTATCTCGCCTTTATGTCAGAAATTTAACCACGAAACCAACGACGGAAAAGATATGAGTAAAATGTCAAAGCTATTAAGCGAAGCAATTAGCTCCATTATCAATAAAAAAGAAGAAAGCGATATCGATAGTTTGTTTTCAGCCGGCGGCACTTCTGCTTTGATGTCTGCTATATCAGGGTTAGATGATTTTGAGCTGATCTGCTTTTTGGTTATAAAATAACGGAGCTATCCATGGCTATAGAGTTACCAAAAAGTACGGAATTTAACAAAAAAATCCCAAAACAGAAATTTTATGAAAATTTAGAGATATCGCCTGCTTTAAAGAAAATATTTATAGAGCAAGTAGATAAAATTCTTTGGAGTTATAAAATCGCATCTTCAAGCACTAACCTTGCAGACGGCAATCTCGTAAAAGAGATCGAAGTCTTTGAGGTGTTTTTAAAGAGCCCAAACCTAGATAATGAGCTATTGCGCCATATAGATAGAGCGGTGCCGTATCATATAGTTTTTATCTTAGAGTATCAGGGCAGATACAAGGCTTGCATTAGCTATAAAGAGGCTGCTATATCTAGAAATATGGCTTTTAAAGTAAATTCATACTACTATACCGATTGGCTAGATAAGCAAGATTTGCCTTTGAAACTAGAGGGATTAAACCTTGATGCAGCCTATGAAAATTTCGTTCGCCAGATAGCCGGCGAAATATTGCAAAAAATGGTTTCAGATGAAAGTCTTAAAGATTCTGTGGCTAGATCAGAGCAAAAGGAGCTGTTGCAAAAGCAAATTTTAGCGCTAGAGTCCAAAATACGCAAAGAAAAACAGCTAAACAAGCAGATACAGATAAATAATGAGCTTAAAAAACTTAAAAGAAATTTGGAGGAACTATGATGGATAAAATGAAAATGGAGACCGCAGATATTACCGCTCAAAATATTGAGAAGATTGGGGCTTTGTTTCCTAATTGCATTACAGAAATACTAGATGAAGAAAAAAGTACAGCGGAAAACAAGGTCTATAAAAAAGCTATAAATTTCGAGCTACTAAAGCAGATGCTATCAAAAGACGTTGTTGATGGTAACGAAGCTTATGAATTTACATGGGTCGGCAAAAAGGCGTCTATCATTGAAGCAAACAAGCCAATACGAAAGACGCTTAGACCTTGCAAAGATGAGAGCGTAAATTGGAATAAAACGGAAAATTTATACATAGAAGGCGACAATCTTGAGGTTTTAAAACTTTTGCAAGAGAGCTATCTAGGCAAGGTAAAGATGATCTATATCGATCCGCCTTACAACACAGGAAATGACTTTATTTACAACGATGATTTTAAGATGAGTAGCGACGAATACGCAAGCGAATCAGGCGAGATCGATGAGGCTGGCAACCGCATGTTTAAAAACACAGATAGCAACGGCCGTTTTCACTCTGATTGGTGCTCTATGATCTATCCAAGACTACTGCTTGCAAGAAATTTGCTTAGCGATGACGGGGTGATTTTTATCAGCATTGATGATAACGAGGTAGAAAACCTTACCAAGCTTGCTGATGAAATTTTTAGTCGTTGCAATCGATTGGCTATTTTAGTATGGAAGAAGAAATATACAGGTGGGAAGGGAACTAATACATTTGTAGACTATCATGAATATATTCTTGCATATGCTAAAGAAATCAATAATATTGGTGAAATTTCTATGTCACGACCAAATGAAGAAAAAGGGAAATTTACTCAAAAGGATATTTATTACGAAGAAAGAGGGATGTATTATACAAGACCTCTTAAATCCAACTTAGACCCTAGGCCTACATTAGTTTATCCAATCAATTTGCCTAATGGGGAAAGTGTTACAACTCAGTGGATCTGTGCAAAAGAGACTTATGAGGAACTTCTCCGTGATGGCAGGATAGAATTTAAAAATTCTAAATCAAGCAAGTATCCTGTTTATAAAAAATTCTATGAAAAAGATGGCGGAGGAAATGTCAAAATACCTTCATTTCTTGAATTATCAAATAATAATGAAGCAAAAGAGGAGCTAAAAGAGTTGTTCGGAATTACCCAAACAAGAGATTTACCCTTCCAAACACCCAAGCCAACTAAATTGCTTGAGTTTTTTATTGAAAATTTTTCAAATAATAATGACGTGATTATGGATTTTTTTTCCGGTTCTTCCTCCTCGGCTCATGCCCTATTTAATGCTAATATGCAAGATAACGCACACCGTAAATTTATCATGGTGCAACTTCCCGAAAAAACAGATGAAGCAAGCGAAGCCTATAAAGCCGGATACAAAAACATCTGCGAAATAGGCAAAGAACGCATACGCCGTGCCGGTAAGAAAATTTTAGAAGAAAACAAAGATAAAGAGGGCATTGAAAATTTAGATACCGGCTTTAGGGTACTCAAGCTAGACGATACAAATATGAGAGATGTTTACTATAGTGCTAGCGAATATAGCCAAGACCTACTTTCTACGCTAGAGTCAAACGTAAAACCTGATAGGAGCGATCTAGACCTGCTTTTTGGTTGCTTGCTAGAATGGGGGCTTCCATTGTCGCTTCCATACGCTTGCGAAAAGATCGGAGAGTACACGGTACATAATTATAACGATGGGGATTTGATCGCTTGTTTTAATGAAAATATCTCCGAGAACGTGATAAAAGAGATCGCAAAGAAACGTCCGCTTCGCGCGGTCTTTAGAGATAGTAGCTTTGCAGATAGCCCATCGAAGATCAATGTAGCGGAGATATTTAAACTACTTGCGCCTGATACTAGAGTAAAAGTCATATAAGGAGCAAGCGATATGAAACTGCAATTTAAGCATCAAAAATTTCAAGCAGATGCCGCCAAAGCCGTAGTGGGTGTATTTGCCGGGCAGCCCTATCTAACGCCGACCTACATGATAGATAAAGGCGCGGGGAGTTATCAGCAAACGCTAGAATTTGAGGACTTTACCGGCTGGAGCAATCAAAAAATAGTACCCGAGCTAAATGACAATATCATCTTAGAAAATATACAAAAACTACAAAGATATAATCAAATAAAGCCTTCAGCCAAACTAGAAGGTAGATACAATCTAACGATCGAGATGGAAACGGGAGTCGGCAAAACTTATACCTATATCAAGACGATGTTTGAGCTTAATAAGCACTATGGCTGGAGCAAATTTATCATCGTCGTGCCAAGTATCGCTATCCGTGAGGGCGTGTATAAGTCGTTTTTGATGACGCAGGAGCACTTTGCCGAGGAATACGGCAAAAAGGTTCGCTTTTTTATTTATAATTCCGCTCAACTTACGCAAATCGATCAGTTTGCATCGGATAGCTCTATAAATGTTATGATCATAAATTCTCAAGCGTTTAACGCAAAAGGAAAAGATGCGAGACGAATTCATATGGAGCTTGATGAGTTTCGTTCTCGCAAGCCAATAGATATCATTGCCAAGACAAATCCTATTGTTATTATCGATGAGCCCCAATCCGTGGAAGGCAAACAAACAAAGGAAAATTTAAAGCAATTTAATCCGCTGATGACGCTTCGATACTCTGCAACGCATAAAAGCGATAGTATCTACAATATGATCTACCGCCTAGACGCGATGGAGGCATACAATAAACGTCTCGTCAAGAAAATCGCAGTCAAAGGCATCACAGAATCAGGTAGTACGGCTACAGATGGCTATGTCTATCTTGAAAGCATTAATCTCTCAAAATTAGCACCGACGGCTACCATCCAGTTTGATTACAAGGGCGCAAGCGGCATCCGCAAGATCACAAAAACGGTAAGCGAGGGATATAACCTATATGATAACTCCGGTCAGTTAGAGGAGTATAAACAGGGTTTTATTATCTCAAAAATCGATGGGCGCGACGACTCGGTGGAATTTCTTAACGGCATTAAAATTTACGCCGGAGACGTTATCGGTAAAGTAAGCGAGGACCAGCTTCGCCGAATACAGATAAGAGAGACTATCATTTCGCACATTCAAAGAGAACGTGAGCTATTTCATAAAGGTATCAAGGTACTTTCGCTATTTTTCATCGATGAAGTAGCCAAATATAGGCAGTATGGCGCAGCCGGAGAGCCTACAAACGGTGCTTATGCTGATATATTTGAAGAAGAATATAAGGATATTGTTGAAAATTTACAGATTGACACAAACGAGAATGATTATTTGAAGTATCTTGATTTGATCCCAGCTAAAAGTACGCATGCGGGATATTTTTCTATCGACAAAAAAGGAAATATGATTGATCCTAAAGTAGGTCGCAAAGAAACTACGACCGATGACGTTGATGCCTACAATCTTATCATGAAAGACAAAGAGCGTCTGCTTGATAGAGATCCAAATAAGTCCCCGGTTAGATTTATATTTTCGCACTCTGCGCTTCGTGAAGGATGGGATAATCCTAATGTATTTCAAATTTGCACTTTAAAACAAAGCACTAGCGAAACAAGAAAACGCCAAGAGGTCGGTCGCGGCCTTAGACTTTGCGTAAATCAAAACGGCGAGCGTATGGATAGTAATGTACTTGGAAATGATGTTCACAATGTAAACGTACTTACCGTTATCGCTAGCGAAAGCTATGATAGTTTTGCCAAAGGGCTTCAAAGTGAGCTTGCCCAGGCTATTTCGGATAGACCAAGAGCGGTAACGCCTGAGCTATTTACCGGTAAAGTTATAGTTGACTCGAGCGGCAATAGCGACGTGATAACTGATGATATCGCTAGAGAAATATACGTTTGCTTACGCACGGAAGGCTATATAGACAAGCAAGGATCGCTAACTGATAAATATTATGCAGACAAGGCAAATGGCAATATAAAGCTTGCTGATGAAGTGGTTGACTTTGCTCAATCTGTCATTGCGATTATCGATTCTGTTTATGATAGCAAAGCGATGATGCCTGAAGATGCGCGTAAAAACAACGTCGAGCTATCAGTAGATGAAGACAAACTTGCTATGCCTGAATTTAAGGAGCTGTGGAACAAGATCAACTCAAAATCCGTATATGTGGTCGACTTTGATACGGATGAGCTTGTAAAAAAGGCAATTGAGTCTTTAGATAAGAATTTGCAAGTTTCAAAAATTTACTTTAGAGTCGAAACTGGAGCAATGGAGCAAATCCGCTCAAAAGAAGAGTTGATATCTGGAGAGTCTTTTGTAAAAGAAGATGCCCAAAACTACAACCATGCAATAGCCCTAAATTCAAGTATCAAATATGACTTGATAGGAAAACTAGTAGATGAGACTGGCCTTACGAGAAAAGCTATTATCAAAATTCTTCAAGGTATAAATCTTACGACATTTGATCAATTTAAGTCAAATCCTGAGGAATTTATCATAAAAGCAGCCGCTCTTATAAATGATGAAAAAGCGACGGCGATTATACAGCATATTACCTATAATGCGCTAGATGAAAAATACGATACCGCAGTTTTTACGGATCCTACGATAAAAGGTCAGCTTGACAAAAATGCGGTTAAAACAAAAAAACATCTTTACGATCATGTCGTATATGATTCGGCTAATGAAAAAGCTTTTGCAATGGATTTAGATACAAGCAAGGATGTTGCCGTTTATGTTAAGCTTCCAAGCGGCTTTTATATAAGCACGCCTGTGGGAAAATATAATCCCGACTGGGCGATCGCGTTTTATGAGGGCGATATCAAGCACATTTATTTTGTTGCAGAGACTAAGGGGTCTATGAACTCTATGCAACTTCGCCAAGTCGAAGAGTCTAAAATCCACTGCGCAAAGGAGCATTTTAAGGCTATAAGCAATGGTAGTGTGGTCTATGACGTAGTAGATAGCTATAAATCGCTACTGGATAAAGTTATGAGGTAAAAATTATTAGGCTCAACGGAGCTTAATACAAGCATAAGAGGTATTGAGTTACGATGAGCCTAGTTTTTATAAAATTCGTGTTTTAGCTTTTAAGCAAGAATATCACCATCTATACAGAATTTTTTATAGCCATCTAAAAGGTTCTTGAAGTTTAGTTTCGTATTTTTAATCTCGTCGCTGCTGTTACCGTGCGCTAGATTATTTCTAAATTTTTCTGCATCAAAGATAAAATTTTTAAATTCTTCAATATTTGGGATTGCTTCCAGTCTATCACATATCAAGTTTTTAATATCAGCCAGATATCCTCTTGCTTTTGCTTCGCTAAGCCCAAAATGAGCTCGCGCCTTTTCCGTGCCAAATAAATATGACTTCATATTTCTACCGACTTTCACTAAATTTCTAGATTGATTAGTTAAATCATAAGAATCAAAAATCTCGCTATTTTTAAACTCCCTTACGTAAGTTTCTACTTTAGGGCTGATTTTCTCTAGCCTACTTGCACAATAACGCCCAATCCCTTCAAAAAGCAATGTTATAGCGTTTAATAAATAGCCTTTTTGATTAAATACTTTAGCCATTTCATACAACTTTTGAAAATCTTCCTTTTGACTGATTTGCTTTAGCTCCTCCACATGTCTTTTGATCTTATCAAGGCTAGCTTGAAAAGTAAAAATTTGCTCGTTCTTTTTGATATTTTCTATGTATTCTAAAATTACATCGAAACGATTATCTAGCGCTTTTAGCGAGTTAGAAAGAATATCGTTTGAAAACTTTGCCAGCTCGCCTCTTAAATTTTCAAAGTCTTCATTTTCAAATGCGGCCACAAACGAAACGGTATAATTTTTATCAAAAGTTTCTAGCATATACGACATATTTGCAAACTCCAGATACTCTTTTAGATCGATTATTTCGTATTCTTTATATAGATCCATCTCTTTTGCAAAAAATATATGTTTGATCTTGTCCGTATTGTTTAGATTTTGGGAGATAAGCGAGATAGTAGCTAAAATAGGAATATGCCTAAAGCCGTGGGTTAGGTCGATTATGTATTCGTCTTCGTCCGATATCGTATCGTTTATGATACGTAAAATTTTGTAAAAATCTTTATCGTTACTAATGAAATTTTTGTCGTTAAATATCTCTATATGTTCATCTTGAAATTCATTTTTTAAAACCGCCGTTTGCGAAGTCTTTGCATCCATAGTAAAGATAGGTATGATATCTTGCGGATCAAAGTTATCGATTAAAAGCGCAAGCATATTCGTGTATCTTTGCTTTTTTAGCGTATATAAACACTCAAGCCTTTTATCGTATTTATAAATAGGTCTGTCTTCAAATCGCTCTTGTACGCGCCCTATACCCAAAATCGTTACGACTTTCATATTATTCCCCTATTTTTCATGCTCACTGCTTTTACTTGCCCCAATGCGTCAGGTGCGGTATTTGACACACAATCCCCTAGATCGGGGAGATTTGAATCAAATGAGAAACGCTTACATTCTATTTCAAAGGATTCTAAATGAGTTTCAATCCCCTAAATCGGGGAAATTTGAATCAAATTCTATGCAAGGCGCGACGGTAAGGGCGTAGTTGGCACGTTTCAATCCCCTAGATCGGGGAAATTTGAATCAAATCGTATTTATCTAGGCTGGAAGCTAATGGACATCGTAGGGTTTCAATCCCCTAGATCGGGGAAATTTGAATCAAATTAGCCGAAGCGTATTTAAAAAATGCTCCAATAGGAGCAGGTTTCAATCCCCTAGATCGGGGAAATTTGAATCAAATAACACAATGAAAAAGATCTTAAACCTTACTCAGCACAACGCAACGTTTCAATCCCCTAGATCGGGGAAATTCGAATCAAATAGCCTAAAAAACACATTAAGATTAACAATGAGTTTTTAAAGAACTATTGAAAAGTGCCATTATATCATATATAGCTAAAAAGTCCGAGAATCTAGCCAAATTTTAATTTCAAATTCCTAGCGTTTTACTAAATTTATGCTTAAGATAATGATTTTTAGGTAGTTAGCAATATATAAAAAGTCCGAGAATCTATTTTCAAAAATGAAA
>CALCKS010000183.1 GCA_937965895.1 uncultured Campylobacter sp. | reverse complement strand
GAGTAAGCAGATATGGCGCTTTGACGTTTAGGTTTAGATGGGCATCCAGCAGCGCTTCGTCGGTCGCCTCAAACGGTACGAATTTTCCCAACCCGGCGTTATTTACTAGGATATCTATCTTAGGAGATTGCGCTAAAATGCGCTCGCAAAGCCCTTTTATCGTTTTGCTTTGCGCTATCGACTAGATAAATTTTGATATTTTTAGAATAAATATCTCTAAAATGCTCCCTGGTAGCTTCTGAGTTTAAAAAGCTCATCGTTCCAGCTTTTATAGAAAGCGTCGGCACTGCGATTATAAATTTAAAAACGCCTGCGATTTTATTTAGCTCAAACATCATTTTCGTAAATGTATATGTTTTGCCAGTTCCAGTTTGCATACAGATATCAAAAATCTTATTTTTACTTTCTACTAGAGGATTTTGCTCTGCATTTAGGCTCGTTTTTATCTTGCATCCAGCTAAAGCATCCATAACCGCATTTATTGCTTCATTTTGATGAGGCAAGTCTTTTTCGTAATTAAATCCAGCCATTTTAATGCCTTACAATTAAGCTTATTTGCAAATTCTTTTTATTTGCATAATTTTTAATAGCCTCATCTAGCTCACGCCATCTCGAGCTTTCAAAATTCGGCTCGTAAATTACTATTTTTTCAGGTACAAATTCTTTATCACTATCTATTTTCTCAACCAAAGCTTTTAAATTTTTACCATTAAAATTTTCATTTATAAGATATAGCTTTTTCTGTGAGTAATACGCCTCATATCCTCCCAAATCTACTCTTTTTAGCTCATCTGTTAGTTTTACGCCATCATAAACTGCAAATGTAGTTAAAAGTGCTGTTAAATCATCTTTTGAAAGCTCATTTTTAGGAAACAAATTCGGCTCTTTCGTATCAGAGTCGCCGTCTAAACATTTATCTAAATATGATTTTAAAAGTGGGACGGTAGAAAAGATTTTAAATTTAAGCCGCGCATCGTCTTCAGAGAGAGAGAGAGAGAGAGAGAGAGAGAGAGATTGCGCTGCGCGCAAGATACGCTCTTTTGTTATGTCAAAGATAGTTGGATTTTTACTTTTTAGCTCATTTTTACAAAAATCGTAAGCTACTTTACTATTTCTTTCATCTATTTTTTCATCAAGCTGAACTAATATAAATTTACGGTTACCGCCGTCTTCTAAATTTTGAGCCATTACGGCGTGAGCGGTTGTGCCAGAGCCAGCAAAGAAGTCTAGAATAAAATCATTTTTTTCACATACACTATCTAGTAAAATTTTCATTAATTTTATTGGCTTCGGATTGTTAAAAATCCCTTTTTGAAGTAAAGTTGCAATTTCAGAATTAGATTGCCTTGTGCTTCCAGCAAATTTATAATCCCAAAACGTAGTTAGCTTAATATAGTCTGAGACTTCAGATAAAAATGTCTTTTTTTGTGGCACAGAATTTGTCTTATTCCCAAAATATATTCTGTTATCATTTTCAAGCTCCTTTAGTGTTTCTTGTGAAAATCTTGGATAAGTTCCTGTTGGAGCAGTCCAAACAATACCATTTTTGAATGTATATGTGTAAATGTTTTCGGGCGTTCCACTTTTAGCATTTAGTGGTGTCAAAAGATAATCTCCGCGAATATCATTGTCTGGATTTTTATAAACTTTATTATGCTTATCGTTTCTTTTTAGTCCTCTTATTTTTAAATTACTCTTTATTTTTGCGTAACATATTATATACTCGTGATTCACAGAAAAATATTTGGCATCATTTTTTATAGTATCCAACCCCCGCCATATAATATCTGTCACAAAATTCTCTTCTCCAAAAATTTCATCACATAGAATTTTAAGCTGTGCTTGTTCGTTATCATCAATGCTTATAAATATCACGCCGTCATCGCGGAGTAGCTCCCTAGCAATATAAAGACGCGGATAGATAAAACTTAACCACGCAGAGTGCGAGTTTGAACCTTTTGCGGTAAACTCAAGTACTCGTTTGGCCTCTTCTTGCGAGATACCAGCTAGACTAGAGAGTTCATCAACACTAAATTTTCTATCATCTTTATACACAAACCCATCACTACCTGTATTATAAGGCGGATCGATGTAAATCATCTTAATACTTTCAAAATAAGCATTTTTAAGATGTTTTAATACTTCAAGGTTGTCACCTTTTATGAGTAAATTTTGTGCATTTTCGTTTTTAGAATTATGATCGATATCTGGCATTAAAAGCGTTTTGGGATTTAAATTTGCCATTAATCTCGCATAAGATTTGCCTAAAAATTTTAACTCAAAGCCCTCTTTTTTGATATTTTCTACGCCTAAAATTTGACTTAACGTTTCAATGTCAAATTTACCGCTTTTATCAAAGCATTTTGGAAAATTTCGTTTTAAAATAGCGAGCGACTCGCTGTTTGCCGAGATATCTTTATCGTCGAAAATATTTTGCGCCTTCATCTTTTCTCCTTTAAGTTTTAGTCAAAATTATACTAATATTCGCTAAAATACGCCATAAATTCAACAAGGGAAAAACAAAATGATAAATTTAAAACTACTTGAGACAAACTACGATGAATTCGTAAAAAAACTAGAGGGCAAAAATGTCAAAGCCAGCTTGCTAGACGAGCTTTTGCAGACTTTTAACGAGCTAAAGCAAAAGCGCAAAGCGCTTGAAAATTTCCAAGCTATTCAAAACGCAAAGAGCAAAGAGCTTGGCATAAAGGCAAGAGCTGGCGAGGACGTAAGTGAG
>CALCKS010000182.1 GCA_937965895.1 uncultured Campylobacter sp. | reverse complement strand
AAGCCCTGAGATAAATACCGAGGATTTTAGTGCGGCGGTTGATTTTCTAGGCCTTCAAGACAATGTAGATCGCGAGCGTATCGGTATTTTAGGAATTTGCGGCTTTGGTGGTTTTGCTCTAAATGCGGCTCTTAGCGATCCTCGCATCAAGGCGGTGGCAACCAGCACGATGTATGATATGACGCGCGTAATGGCTAAAGGCTACAACGATAGCATAGGCGCAGACGAGAGATATGAGACGAAAAAGAAGCTAGCCGAGCAGCGCTGGGTCGATGCAAAAGCCGGCAAACCGGCACTTACCGGAGCAATCAACGTCGATCCTGAAAAAATAGACGCTAGCACTCCGCAGTTTATAGCTGAGTATGCGAGATTTTACCGCACGGATCGCGGCTATCACAAACGCGCCGTCAACTCAAACTCTGGCGAGTACGGCTGGATCGTCACAAATCCTATATCGTTTATAAATATGCCTATCCTAGCCTATGCAAGCGAGATGAGGACTCCGGCTCTTATCGTAGCTGGAGAAAAGGCGCACTCTAGATACTTTAGTGAGGATGCTTACAAGTCGCTTGGCAGCGCAAACAAAGAGCTAGTTATCGTTCCTGGTGCCGTGCATACCGATCTATACGATAATAAAAACAACAAGATCCCATATGATAAATTTGAGGAATTTTTCAAAGCAAATTTGAAATAAACAAGCAACCCCTGCGCTTTGTAGGGGTAAATTTAAAAGGAAAAAAGTGGAAAATTTTACATTTTTATAATCCGGTAAGAATAGAATTTGGCAAAGACAAAGAGGCCCATATCGGCGAGTATAT
The DNA here is from genome assembly GCA_937965895.1 of uncultured Campylobacter sp. Taxonomy (GTDB): domain Bacteria; phylum Campylobacterota; class Campylobacteria; order Campylobacterales; family Campylobacteraceae; genus Campylobacter_A. The sequence goes on along the minus strand of CALCKS010000182.1, from coordinate 1,356 downwards.
GCGAGAATTTAGAGCTAAAAAGCCCTTGTGCTATACGGCAGCGAGCGCGTAAGAAAGAGCGGTCTTCTTGGCGTAGCCACCGGTAGTCTAAAAGCAAACGGCATCGAATTTACCGAGCTTGGCGGAGTGAAGTCAAACCCGGTGCTAAGCAAAGTAAACGAGGCGATCAAAATAGCCCGTGAATTTGGCGCAGATAGCGTGCTAGCCGTGGGCGGCGGCTCGGTGTGCTAGACTCTGCAAAGGCAGTCGCTGCCGGAGCAAAATATGGCGGCGATGTGTGGGACTTTTTCGTAGGCAAAACTCCGACCGAGTCGCTTATGGTATTTGACATCATAACGCTAGCGGCAACTGGCTCTGAGATGAATCCAAGTGGCGTCGTAACTAACGAAACAAACAAGCTAAAACTAAGTCTAAGCGGCCCGTGTCTTTTCCCAAAAGTATCCGTCGTAAACCCGCAGCTACAAGCCACCGTCAGCCGCGACTATCTAGTTTATAGCGCGAGCGACGTCATCTCGCACAGCATAGAGGGTTACTTCACAGCCACAAACTATCCGCTAATAGCTAGAATGCAGGTAGAGGCAAACATCAAAACTATCATCAAAACGACTGAAATTTTACTCAAAAATCCTGATGATTACGATGCTAGAGCTGAGTTTGCCTGGGCTGCTACGATGGCACTAAACGGCATAACTATGGTCGGCACATCAGGCATAGAGTATCCAAATCATATGATCGAGCATGCGATGAGCGCGGTAACGGACTGCGCGCACGGAGCGGGACTAAGCGTGGTTATGCCTGCGTGGATGAAGTGGTATAAGGATAGAAATTTAGGCGTATTTGAGCGTTTTGCGAGGGAAATTTTTGGGCTTAAAACGGCAAATGAGGGCATAGAGGCGCTAAAAGCGTGGTTTGATAAAATAGGCACTCCGACAAGACTATCGCATCTAAATATAAATAGCGATGCGATTTTTAGTGAGATCGTGGACGTGGCTTATGAAAATGCAAAAAACTGGGCTATGCAAGAGCTCTATCCAAAGGAAAATATCGCCAAAATTCTTGAGCTGGCAAAATAAATCCACCGTAACCGCAAAAGCGGTAAACAATAAACTTTAATTCCGCTCCTCGTGCCAAACTTTTTTATAGTCGCAGCACTGACGTAAGCGTAAATTTTGGCATTTATGCGCTCATACGAAGGTTTTATGTCGTTTTGTCGCAAATGCGAAAATCGGCAATTTGTAAATAGCTAAGCGAGGCGGGCTTAGTATTTAGACTGATTTTACCGCCTCATCTTTCTGCCGATTAGCGCAAAAATCACGATCACGCCGGCGATCATCAGCCCAGCCTTGACGTAAAACG
>CALCKS010000181.1 GCA_937965895.1 uncultured Campylobacter sp. | reverse complement strand
TGAACTATATGTTCTATCTTCGGTCGAAAATTTCTTCGCAACATTTAAATTCATCTCAAAAATCCTTCCTAAGCACCAGATATCCCTCGCGCAGATTTTCAAGCTCTTTTTTTAGCTCGCATTCGCAAAGCTCGGGGATGAGCCTTGCCGCATGCTCCCTAAATATCTCCACTTCAAAATACTTGCTTAAATTTCCCAGCTTAAATTTGACGTATTCGCCGCCGCTAGCTACGATACGCTCAAACTCCTCGTCCGGTATTTCGAGCGTTTTTTCGCTAAAGTCCACCGTCCCCACGCCGTGTCCGACGCAGACGGAAAATAGCTTGATATCTTTTAGCTCTTTTGGCATCTTTTCGTTTTCGTCCATGTGGCGGCGGGCGAGTTTATAGACTCTTATCATCTTTTATCCCAAATTTCTTTTTTGACGTCGATGGCGTTTTGCGTATCGCGTTTTGCTTTGGCGTATTTTAGATAGACGTCGTTGTAAAGCAGTCCCATACACTCGGCGTATCTAGGATCTTCTTCTTTATGGATAGCCTCTAGTATTACTTTTTTAGTAGCCACTACGTCGTGGATATTAGGAGAAGTTCTGGCCGCGTCCATATACTTGGCAAACAGCGTCCTACCGAAGATATAGCTCATTAGCCTTTTTGCCTCGGCTTCCAAATCGCGCTCGAAAAGTATATCGCCTATGATAGACTCTTTTACGGCGGGAGCTTTACAGTCGTCTTGTTCGAAGCTTCTTTTTTGTAGCTTTTGATCTATGATGCCAAGAGCCATACCAAGGCCGTATATGACGCTGGCCGGATGCGGAGGACAGCCCGGGATATAGACGTCTACGGGGATAATCTTATCTATACCGCCCCAAACGCTATAAGCGTCGTAAAAGATACCGCCCGTACTGCCGCATGCGCCAAAGGCCACCACGATCTTTGGATCTGGAGCTGCTTCGTAAGCGCGAAGCAGCGGATAATACATCTGGCGCGTAACCGGGCCGGTGCAGAGCAAAATATCCGCATGGCGAGGGTTGGCTACTAGCTTAAATCCGAAGCGCTCCGGATCCCACATCGGCGTAATAGCGGCGAAAATTTCTATCTCGCAGCCGTTGCAGCTGCCGCAGTCGATGCGGTAGACGCTAAAGCTTCGTTTGATATTTTTTAGATGTTCTAACTTTGCGGTTAGGTCGTTTGCCGTTTTTATATTTTCGGGAACTTGATAAAGGCTCATTTTATCCCCTCCTCTACGTCTTTAGTTATGCGCTCTACGGCTTGGGCTTTTTTGCACTCGGGGCAGATATATAGATAGCCTTTAGCTTCCTCTAGCCTGCCCGGGAGTAAATTTGCCGTACTAAGCTTTGAAAAAGTATAGTTTATAAGGCGAACCGGCGTATATGGTTTGCCGCAGCATTTGCACTTTTGCATCTCTAGTTCGCCGCGCTGTATTAGCGCGCTTTTGTCAAATTTAACCGCAAGCTCGAAACCCTGGCTTAAGCGCACGCCTCCGGTCGGACAAACCTCATCGCAGCGTCCGCAAAATATGCATCGTCCGCAGTCAAACTGCCACACGAGCTTGTCTTGTTTTTCGTTCATCTTCAGCTCTATGGCGTTGCTAGGGCATGCTACGCCGCACGCCGCGCAGCCTATGCAAAGCTCGTAGGTGTAAAACGGCTGCCCGCGGAAATTTTCGGGCACCTTATAAGGCTCAAACGGATAGGCGTAGGTCGCCTTTCCGTATTTTTCGGTTACGTCAAATAACTTCATCATCTTAAATCCTTTTTGCTAATTTTGCCCGTTTGGCAAAATTTCTTAAGGTCTTTTTCGGTTAAAATTTTGCTCTTTTTGGTATTTACGTCCACTACGGTAACGCGGTCGGTGCAGGAGTAGCACGGATCTAGCGAGCAAACGATAAGTGCCGCGTCTGATATGTTATTTCCGCGGAACTGATAGCGAAGGCTAGGCCAGTTGTTATAAGTAGCCGCGCGGCATCTCCAGCGGAAAACCTTTTGCGCGCTGCCTTGCATGATCCAGTGGACGTTTTCGCCGCGAGGAGCTTCTACGTGTCCGAGGGCGAAATTTTCAGGCTTTATCATCGTTTTTGGATCAATTGATATCGGCGTTTGAGGCATTAGCTCCAAACACTGCCTGATGATATGTATGGACTCTTTTAGCTCGTTATATCTCACGACTTCGCGGCTAAATACGTCTCCGCCGTGCTCTACGTAGACTTTAAATTCGATATTTTTAAAGAAATCGTAAGGGTGGTCGTAGCGGTTGTCGCGCTTTAGACCCGAGCCTCGCATATTAGGACCTACGGGACTAAAGTCTCTTGCTACTTGCTTATCTAGCACGCCCACGCCTTTCCAGCGCGCGATTTGGCGTTTGTCGTCCATAACCGCGTCCCAAATTTCAGAAATTTGAACGTCGAGCTTGTTTATCATCTCGATGCCCTTTTTTATCTCGTTATCGGTCATGTCGCGGCGAAGTCCGCCCATGATGACGTTGCCGTATGTTTTACGGCCGCCTGTTACGAGTTGGGCTAACTCCATAGAGTACTCGCGCACCCTAAAGATATGCATAAAGGCGTTATAGTTACCCGTTACCTCGCAAGCTAGACCGATGTTTAAAAGATGACTGTGAAGGCGCTCGATCTCAAGGCAAATCACGCGGATAGCCTGCGCTCTTAGCGGAACTTCAAGCCTGATAGCCTTTTCTGCCGCTTCTATACACGCAATCGCGTGAGCGTAGCCGCAAATTCCGCAGACGCGCTCTGCAAGGTAGCCCATCTGATCGTAGTTCATACGGTTTTCGGCTAGCTTTTCCATACCGCGGTGCTGATAAAAGAGGCGGTAGTCCGCATCTATGATCTCGTCGCCGTCGCAAAATAACCTAAAGTGTCCCGGCTCGTCAGATGTAACGTGCAAAGGCCCAAGCGGCACGTCGATGACGCTATCGCCTTTTGGAAATAAAAACTCGGTGTCGGGCTCATCTTGGTGAGCGACGGGATCAGGGCGGTAGCGGTAGTCCATCGCGTCTTTTCTAAGCGGATAAAGGCCGTCGGGCCAATCGTCGCTTAACACCAATCTACGCTTATCGGGCAAGCCCTCGGCTACTAGGCCGAACATATCGTAGGCTTCTCTTTCGTACCAAACGCAAGCAGGCACTAGCGGCGTAACGGACGGAAAAGTCGGATCGACGCCGGGAATTAGCGTTTTAACGGTGATAAAGCACTTATCCTCGGCAGCAAAGTCGTCTTCTTCCGTCATCTTGCCGCCCTCCATAGACAAAGCGTAGTAAAGCGCAAAACAGCCGTTTATAGTCCTCTCGTCGCTAGGTATCATCGTAGAGATGAAACCGCCGATATCGTAGTAAAGGGTCTTAACCGCAAGCGGAAGGTCGTTTCTATCGACCAAAACCGTGATTTGGTCGTCGGCTTGGCGGGTTACTTCTAGAACCTTTACCTTTG
>CALCKS010000180.1 GCA_937965895.1 uncultured Campylobacter sp. | reverse complement strand
TACGGAGTGTCTAAAATACGAGCTTTGCAAGCACTTTTTATTTAAATTTGGCTTAATATAAGGTAAATTTCATCTTTAATGCTGAATTTTATCGCACTAATCTTTTCTAATCGCGTATTTTCCGCTTCCGTTAAAGATAATGCAAAGCGATAAAGCGATGTAAAGATATAAAATTTCAGCCTTAAAGCCGCCGACGTTTGTAAGCTCAAGTAAATTTCCGAGTCCGTGATAGGCGTACATTATCGTTAGACTCGTGCCGATTATGAGTAGCGCGCCGATCCTTGAAAATATCCCTAAAATTATCATTATCGGCGCAACAACCTCGCCTATATAGGAGCCGTAAGCCACAATCTCAGGCAAGCCGGCTTTTTGTTAAAATACTTTTTACGCCGCCTATGCCGTGTAAAATTTTCGCAAAGCCGTGCATAAAAAGCCAGGCACCAAGCCCTAGTCTCGCAAACAAAATTCCCAAATCGAAATTTTTCTTTTTTACTCCAAATTTTCAAATTTAAAGGATTGATTTTATCCGGCTAGCTTTAAAACGAGGCAAATTTAAGCCCCGCCGAATTTGGCGAGGCTTGTGGGGTTAAATTTAGTTTTGTTTTAGCTTGATCTTTTGATCTTGATAAAGACCCGTTCCGACAGGGATCATGCGTCCTAGAATGACGTTTTCTTTTAGATCCTCGAGGTGGTCGATCTTAGCAGCGATCGAAGCTTCGGTTAGAACCTTAGTCGTCTCTTGGAACGATGCCGCAGAGATCACGCTATCGCTTCCGATAGCAGCGCGCGTAACGCCTAGCAAAATAGGCTCGGCGATCGCAGGATTGCCGCCCATTCGCATTATGCGCTCGTTTTCTTCCTTAAATCTCGTTCGAGAGATCATATCGCCGGTGATAAAATTCGTATCGCCGCTATCGACGATCTTAACCTGACGAAGCATCTGAGAAACTATGATCTCGATGTGCTTATCGGCGATCGCAACGCCTTGAGAGCGGTAAACTTGCTGAATTTCGCTGATCAAATAATAGTGCAACGCTTTTTCGCCCAAAATTCTCAAAACGTCGTGGCTTGATATTAGTCCGTCGGTTAGCTTCTCGCCAGCGTGGATAAATTCGCCGTCGCGAACCTGAATTTGACGAGTTTTATCTATCAAGTACTCGGCAGTCGCGCCGTCGTCGGCCTCGATCACGATGCGTTCTTTAGAGCGAAGCGGTTTTTCAAACCTTACGGTGCCGTCGATTTCGGCGATGATAGCCGTATTTTTCGGACGTCTAGCCTCAAACAGCTCGGATACGCGCGGCAAACCGCCCGTGATGTCTTTCGACTTCGCAACGGCTTTAGGCGTCTTGGCTAGGATGTCGGCTTGTTTTACCACTTCGTCGTTACCTACGAATATCGCGGTTTTTGGCTCTAGCTGATAGCGGATCATTTTGCCATCATCGGTGCTGATAACAATCGTAGGCTTGATACCCGAAGGTAGATACTCGTTTATAACCAAGCGGCTCTGACCAGTCGCCTCGTCGTACTGCTCTGCAGCACTATATCCAGGCTCGATATCCTCGTACGTCACCCTACCTGCAACCTCGGCAATGATCGGCGTAGAGTACGGATCCCACTCGGCTATGACGGTTTTTTCTTGGCTTTCCGGCTCAGAGATAACTGCTTTGCTATCCACGATATCGCTATCGTTTGCTTTGATGATAGAGTTTCGCGGGATATAGTAACGAACCGCTTCTCTATCGTCCTCGTCGGCAACCACGACAAATAGTCCCTTTTCTGTTACGACGTGGCCTTTTTTGATATTTCTTAAGCGCTCTAAATAATCGCCCTTTAAGATGTAAAATTTAAGCACGCCGTTTGCGCCGGCAAGGATTTTCTTAGCGATCGGCTCGCCGTCCTCTACCTTTATCTCACTCGCAAACGGGATACGCTTAGGTACGTTCCAGCCCTCTTTGATAACCTCTGCGATACTTTCATTCTCTTTAACCGTGTCGCCGTCGACATAAGGGATATAAATTTTACCCTCGACCTTACCGCTAACGCCGGCTAACTCGTTAGGTTTAGCCAGATCGCCTCTTCTTAGCGTATATTTAACTTCTTCTTTTTTACCTTTTACGATTATGTTTACGTCTTCGTGGGCAACCTCGATCTCGATCTTGCCGTCAAACGGAGCTTTGATCTTAGGCTCGACGAGTAAGACGGCCGAGTTTCTGCGGTTTGCTACGATTCTCTTGCCACCGTTTTCGTAAACGTTTAGATTGTAGTACCTTATAAAGCCCTCTTTTTGCGCGACGACTTGGTAGTCTTGTTGCTCGGTCGATGCCGTACCGCCGATGTGGAAGGTTCTTAGCGTTAGCTGAGTACCCGGTTCGCCGATAGACTGGGCCGAGATGATACCGACGGCTTCGCCCGGTTTTACCAGCTTTCCTTCGCCCAAATTTACGCCGTAGCATTTAGCGCAAACGCCTTTTGCGGCTTTACAAGTTATCGGCGTTCTGATGCTTACCGATTTTATACCTGCTTCGGTTATCGCTTTGGCTTTTTCTTCGTCTATTAGCGTGCCTTCGCTAAATAGCACTTCGTTTGCTATCGGATCGATCACATCATCAGCTAGCACGCGACCTAAAATTCTCTCTTCCAAGCTCTCGATAAGCTCGCCGTTATCGGTAATCTCGGTGATCTCGACGCCCTCGTGCGTACCGCAGTCGTGCATAGTGACTTTCACGTTTTGCGCGACGTCGATCAGCTTTCTGGTTAGATATCCCGCATTTGCCGTTTTTAGCGCGGTATCTGCAAGACCTTTTCTGGCGCCGTGGGTTGAGTTAAAGTACTCAAGAACGTTTAGGCCTTCGCGGAAGTTTGATATGATAGGCGTCTCGATGATCGAGCCGTCAGGTTTCGCCATAAGACCGCGCATACCGGCTAGCTGGCGAATTTGCGCTGCAGAGCCTCTTGCGCCGCTATCGGCCATCATATAAATCGAGTTAAACCCGCCCTTATCCCCTTGGATGAGCTTCATCATTTCACCCGCGACGACGTTATTCGTATCCGTCCAAATGTCGATGATTTTATTATATCTCTCGGAGTCCGTTAGCAAGCCCGCGCCATATTGATTTTGTATCTCGCGAACTTTTTTCTTAGCTTCGTTGATATATTTTTGTTTGCTGTCAGGCACGATGATATCGGCGATAGAGATCGAGATGCCGGCCTTGGTCGCATAACGGAAGCCCAAATTTTTAAGCTTATCCAAAAATCCCGCCGTTACCTCAAGGCCGCCGTTTTTATAAACGTAATCAACCAAATTTGCGATATCTTTTTTCTTCATGACTCTATTCCACATATTTTCAGGAACAAAATCAGGCAGAATCGAGCGGATGATCAAACGACCCGCAGTCGTAAATAGCGTCTTGCCGTCGATCATGGTTTTGATCTTTGAGTGTACTTCTAGGCAATGAGCTTCCTCGGCGATCATTACTTCGTCTACCGATGCGAAAATTTTATTCGCGCCCTTGCTGTCGGTCTTCTCTAGGCTTAGATAGTAAATTCCCAAAACCATATCCTGGCTAGGAACCGTAATAGCCTTACCGCTTGCAGGAAGCAAGATGTTCATTGAACTAAGCATCAAAATTTTGCACTCTGCGATAGCTTCCTGCGATAGCGGCACGTGAACAGCCATCTGGTCGCCGTCGAAGTCCGCGTTAAATGCGGCGCAAACTAACGGATGTAGCTGGATAGCCTTACCCTCGACAAGCACCGGGTGAAACGCCTGGATAGATAGTTTGTGAAGCGTCGGAGCGCGGTTTAGCATAACCGGGTGATCCTTAACAACCTCCTCTAGGCACTCCCAAACCTCGTTCGTCTTATCCTCGATCATTTTCTTAGCTTGTTTTACGGTCGTAGCGTAGCCTTTCTCCTCTAGGCGAGCTAGCAAATGCGGCTTAAACAGCTCAAGAGCCATTCTTTTTGGTAGTCCGCACTGATCCATGCGTAGTTTTGGGCCAACGACGATAACCGAACGACCGGAAAAGTCGACGCGCTTACCGAGCAAATTTTGACGGAAGCGACCTTGCTTGCCTTTAATAATTTCAGAAAGCGATTTTAGAGGGCGTTTGTTTGCACCCTTTACGGCGTTTGCACGGCGACCGTTGTCAAATAGCGCATCGACAGACTCCTGAAGCATACGCTTTTCGTTTCTGATGATGATTTCAGGCGCGTCAAGCTCCATAAGGCGTTTTAAGCGCGCGTTTCTATTGATAACGCGGCGATATAGGTCGTTTACATCAGAAACCGCAAATTTACCGCCATCAAGACTCACAAGCGGGCGAAGATCCGGCGGAAGGACCGGTAAATTCGTAATCATCATCCACTCAGGACGGTTGCCTGAATTTAAAAAGCTCTCGACGACTTTTAGTCTTTTTACTATAGTTTTTTTCTTAGCTTCCGAATTTGTCGCGCTGATCTCGTCTTTTAGAGTGTTTAAAAGCTCGACTAAATCGATATTTGCTAGCAAATCACGGATCACTTCGCCACCCATCCTAGCTCTAAATCCGCCCTCTTCAAAGCGAGAAGCTAAAGAAACGTATTGCTCTTCGTTTAAAACATCGAAAATTTCTACCTTTTTGCTATTTTCGGTGTCATAAAACGCGTCGCCCACGCTCTCGACGATATACGCCTCGTAGTAAAGCACGCGCTCAAGGTCTTTCATCTTTATACCAAGCAGCGTTCCTATGCGGCTTGGGAGCGAATTTACGTACCAAATATGCGCTACAGGAGTCACGAGCTCGATATGACCCATTCTGGAGCGGCGTACCTTTGAGCTAGTTACCTCGACGCCGCATTTTTCGCACTTGATGCCTTTGTAGCGCATTTTTTTATACTTACCGCAAAGGCACTCGTAGTCGCGGATCGGACCGAAAATTTTAGCACAAAATAGACCGTCGCGCTCAGGTTTTAGCGTGCGGTAGTTTATAGTTTCGGGTTTTTTGACCTCGCCGTGGCTCCACGATTTTATCCTTTCAGGACTCGCCAAACGAAGCTGAAACGCCTCAAAATCGCGCGGTCTGCGTTCTTCTTTTATCTCAATAGGTTTTAACTCACTCATTATTTTCATCCTCATCGTATATCTCGACATCAAGCGCCAATGATTTTAGCTCGTTTGTTAGAACGAAAAATGTCTCAGGAATGCCGGTTTCAGGCACATTTTCGCCTCTTGTTAGGGCTTTATACGCAGACAAGCGTCCTTCGACGTCGTCTGATTTGACCGTTAGCATCTCGCGAAGCGTATGAGCCGCACCGTATGCCTCAAGCGCCCAAACCTCCATCTCTCCGAATCTTTGTCCGCCAAATAGCGCCTTACCGCCGACTGGCTGCTGAGTAACTAGGCTATATGGACCCGTGCTTCTAGCGTGGACTTTTTCGTCGACTAAGTGGTGAAGCTTTAGCATATACATACATCCAACGTTTACGCGTTCTTTGATCTTTGAACCCGTGCGTCCGTCGTAAAGCTCGGTCTTACCGTCCATATCGATCTTAGCTAGTTCAAATAGTTTCATCAGCTCATCAACTCTAACGCCCTCAAATATAGGCGTGGCAAATTTGACGCCGTTAGCCCAGTCTCTAGCGTAATCTAAAAGCTGCTCGTCGCTCATTTTACTTAGAGTCTTTTTAGCATCCATAAATTTAGACGTAGAGGCTATCTCGATCATTTTGGCTCGTAGCTCTTTTACCCACTCGCCTTTTTTCTCTTGGAAAATTTGATTTATCTGCTCGCCCAATCGGTAGCCGACAAGACCCAAGTGGCTTTCTAAAATTTGGCCGATATTCATACGGCTAGGAACGCCCAGCGGATTTAACACGATATCAACCGGCTGACCGCTCGGCAGATACGGCATATCAACCTCAGGAACGATGTTTGAGACGATACCTTTGTTTCCGTGGCGGCCCGCCATCTTATCGCCCACCTTTAGCTTGCGCTTGGTCGCGATATAGACTTTAACGAGCTTAACTACGCCGCTTGGCAAGATGTCGTCTTTTTCTAAAATTTCCATCTTCGCGTCATGCTCTTCTTTGAGCTTTTTCTTCTCATTTTGGAAATGATTTTTTATGTCGTCGTATGCTTTTTGAACATCTTTTGAAAAGCCTTTAACGATCGCACTTAGAGTAAAGCGGTTGATGTTTTCAAACTCCTCTTTATCGATTTTCTCGCCCTTTTTATAGGTTTTTTTACCGATAGTTTGAGCGGAGCTCAAAGGCGTTTTGCAAAGCAGAGCGCCCACTTTTAGCATCTCTTCGCGGTCAAGCATCAAGAGTCTATCGTGGTGCTCTTTTTCAAAAGCCGCTTTCTCTTCTTCATAAACTTTACTTGAGCGGCTATCTTTTTCATGGCCTTTTTTGGTAAAAATTTTAACGTCTACTACGACGCCTTCCATAGAAGCTGTCGCGTAAAGGGATTTATTTACCACGTGACCGGCTTTTTCGCCAAAAATCGCACGAAGTAAGCGCTCCTCGGGCGTTGGCTTAACCTCGCCTTTTGGAGAAACCTTTCCGACTAGGATCATGCCGGGTTTTACCTGTGTGCCGATTTTTATTATGCCGCTATCATCGAGATGGAGTAAATCTTCCTCTTTGATATTCGGGATATCCTTAGTGATCTCCTCAACGCCGTCTTTTAGCTCGCGGGCTTCGATCTCTTTTTCATAAATATGCACACTCGTAAACGCATCCTCTCGGATCATTTTTTCGCTGATTACGATCGCATCCTCGTAGTTATAGCCGTTCCACGGCATGAAAGCTATAAGCGCATTTTTACCGATAGCCAGCTCACCGCGCTCCATAGACGGACCGTCGGCGATGATCTGCCCAGCCGCTACGCTTTCGCCTTTTTTAACGATAGGATGTTGGGAGAATGTCGTATTTTGGTTGGTTCTTAAATTTTTCTCCATAGAGTAGTGATCGATATATGGACCTGCCTCGTCTTCGCCAAGGATAAAGATATTTTTATTGTCCACCTTTTCGACTACTCCAGCGCGTCTAGCCTTGATCGCCTCCCATGCGTCGCGCGCTACAGTACTCTCCATGCCAGTTCCAACGATAGGAGCGGACGAGCGAAGTAGCGGCACTGCTTGGCGCTGCATGTTTGATCCCATGAGGGCACGGTTTGCGTCATCATGCTCCAAAAACGGAATAAGCGATGCCGCAACACCAGCTATCATACCGGAGCAAAGGTCGATAAGCTTAACATCCTCGCGTTTAGCCAGTATCATCTCGCCGTCTTGTCTAGCCTCGATCAAGTCCTCTACTATATAGCCGCTTTCATCAAGCGCAGTAGAGGCCGGAGCGATAACCAAATTTTCCTCTTGAGTTGCCGTTAGATAAACGATCTCGTCAGTTACTTTGCCGTCTACGACTTTTTTATACGGGGCTTCGACGAAGCCGAGATTATTTACCTTCGCGTAAGTAGAAAGCGTGTTGATAAGGCCGATGTTTTGACCTTCCGGGGTCTCTACCGGGCAAATTCTACCGTAGTGAGTCGGATGAACGTCGCGCACCTCAAAGCCGGCTCTATCTTTTACGAGACCGCCCTCGCCCAGCGCCGAAAGTCTGCGCTTATGCGTAACTTCGCTAAGCGGGTTAGTCTGATCCATAAACTGGCTCAACTGACCACCGGTGAAAAATTCCATTATCGTCGTGGTTATCATTTTTGGATTAACCAAATCGTAAGGCATAATCTCCTCAGTATTACCCAGCGTCGTAAATTTATCCCTGATAGCCTTTTGCATTTTTACAAAGCCTAGGTGAAGCTCGTTTGCCAAAAGTTCGCCGATAGAGCGGATACGACGGTTGCCGAGGTGATCGCGGTCGTCTATATGTCCTTGTCCGTTTTTGACCTTTATCAAATATTTTGCCGTTTTTATAATGTCTTCGTTGGTCAAAACCGTTACGTATTCAGGTACTTCAAGTGCCAGCTTGTGGTTCATTTTCATACGGCCAACACCCGTCAAATCATATCTCTCAGGATTAAAGAATAGATCATTTACGAAAGCGCGAGCAGCATCTTTAACAACCGGCTCGCCAGGACGCATAACTTTATAAATTCTTATCGCCGCAAGATCGTTTTCGTCATCAACATTTTCGGTTTGACGTAGTAGTTTGAGCGTCTCGTTATCGGCGATAAATGAATTTATGATAGCGTCGTCCACGCCTGCTGCTAGGTCGTTTGCTATCTCGATACTCTCTTGATCAGCCAAAATTTTAACCAATTTATTTTCATCAAGCTGTGCAAGAGTATCATAAAGCACCTCGCCGCTGTTTTTGTCAATAACCGGGTGAGCCAAAAACCTATTTACCAAAATTTCAGTCGGATATTCGACAAATTTGACGCCGTCAGCGATGATCTTATCAGCCTTTTTCTTGGTTAGTCTTTTACCAGCTTCGTGTAAAACGTTACCATCTTCATCTTTTATATCGTATTCAACCCTACCCTGATAATCATCTGGATTAAATGGCGTCAAAAATTTATTATCTTTTATTGTTAAAGTTTGTATAGGATAAAATAACTTGATAATATCTTGTTTTTTGTATCCAAGCGCCCTAAATAGGATAGTTACAGGTACTTTTCTGCGCTTGTTGATACGTACGTAAAGTACATCTTTTGTATCATATTCAAAATATAGCCAGCTACCGCGGTCAGGAATGATTTGAGCCGTATAAATAAGTTTATTTACTACCGTCGGGCTTTCCTCTTCTTTAAAGATAACGCCCGGGCTTCTGTGAAGCTGATTAACCACGACACGCTCGACGCCGTTAATAATAAATGAAATTCTATCCGTCATCAAAGGAATTTCGCGAACAAAAATTTCTTGCTCTTTTATATCCTTTATGCCGATCTTCTCGCCTGTTTTTTCATCTCTCTCGTGAACGATCAACCTTATTTTCATTTTTAAATTTACAGAATAAGTAAGCCCGCGCTCCATGCACTCTCTGATCGTATATTTTGGTTTTCCGATTTCAGAGCTTACGTATTCCAAGCTTAAGCGGTTTTGTGGATCGTGTATAGGAAATATTGATTTGAAAACTTTTTCTATACCGCTTTCGCCTTGATTTTTATCTACGTTTAAAAACTGGTCAAAACTCTTTTTTTGTAATTGTAGCAGGTTAGGAACATCGATCTCTTTGGCAACATTTGAAAAATCAACCCTAAGACGATTTCCTGAGTATAAACTATTTAGCATATTCTACCTCATGGTATAAGTTTGAAAGAAAGTAAATAACCGCACGTCTGCGGCATCTTTGTAAAAATTAAATAAGGAGGCGTCGCCTCCTTTGTAAAAATAAGTGAATTATTTAAGTTCGACTTTAGCGCCAGCTTCTTCAAGCTCTTTTTTAGCCGCTTCAGCTTCATCTTTGCTAACGCCCTCTTTGATAACAGAAGGAGTTTGCTCGACTGCGTCTTTAGCCTCTTTAAGACCAAGACCTGTAAGAGCACGAACAACTTTAATAACGTTGATTTTCTTGTCGCCGCCGTCAACTAGGACAACGTTAAATTCTGTTTTCTCTTCAGCTGCATCAGCTGCGCCACCTGCTACTGCGCCACCTGCTACCATTACTGGAGCAGCGCTTACGCCAAATTTCTCCTCAAATTCTTTTACTAGTTCGCTTAGCTCTAATACTGAAAGATTAGAGATAAATTCTAATACGTCCTCTTTAGTAATTGCCATTTTTTATCCTTTTATATTATGCTGATTTTTCTTTTTTTTCTTTAAGCGCATTTAGTCCAATAGTGAAATTTTGGATAGGCGCATTCCAAACTTGCAAAAGCATAGCAAGCAACTCATCACGGCTAGGCATCTTAGATAGAGCCTTAACCTTCTCAACGCTTGCAACTTCGCCGTCGATATGAGCGGTTTTGATTTTGAATAGTTCGCTATTTGTTTCTTCAAATTTAGCCGCAACTTTAGTAGCTGAAAGCTGATCGCCCCAGATAAAGATATTTGTATCTTTTAAGACCATGCCGGACTTTTCAACGTTATTAAGAGCGATATTTGCAAGAGTATTTTTTACGATTTGAACTTTTACGTTTAAAACTCTAGCCGCATCTCTTAATGCTTCTAGTTTTTTAGTGCTAAGACCGCGATAATCACAAACTATAATCGCTTCATTTTCTTTAAATTCGGCTTCAAGTTTACTGATTATTTCAGATTTTTCATTTCTCGTCATCTAGTTTTTCTCCTTTCCGACTAGTGATTTCAAGCAGAGCGGCATAAAAGCACGATTAAGCAAAAGCCTCTGCTATCTCCAATCTAAGATAAAAATTTATTAGCTAAAAATTAGCGTAGATCCATAAGCTCTTGAGTTTCAAGTAAAACAGAAGGGCTCATAGTTAATGATAAAGCAGCACTCTTAATATATCTACCTTTTGCTGCCGCAGGTTTTTGTCTATTTACCGCTTTGATAAGAGTTGAAATGTTATCGTTTAATTGCTCTTTTGAAAAGCTAACTTTACCAAGGCCAGCGTGTATATTTCCTTGCTTATCTACGCGGAAATTAACTTGACCGCTTTTTGCGTTATTAACCGCTTGAGCTACATCCATAGTAACCGTGCCAGTTTTTGGGTTTGGCATAAGACCTTTTGGTCCTAAAATTCGTCCTACTTTACCAACTAGTCCCATTAAATTTGGAGTAGCGATAAGAACGTCGAAATTCATAATTCCCCTTTGAATATCCTCAACAAGCTCATCGCTACCGACTATATCAGCACCGGCGACTTTTGCTTCATCAGCTTTCGCATCTTTTGCTATAACTGCTACACGAACGGTTTTGCCAGTTCCTGCAGGAAGCACTACCGAGCCTCTAACCATTTGATCTGCGTGTCTTGGGTCAACATTGAGTTTCAAAGCAATTTCAACGGTTTCGTCAAATTTCGCGCTTTTTAGTTGTTTTATAGTATCAATAGCCTCAGCTAAAGAATAATTTTTAGTAGCATCGACTTTTTCAAGCAGCTTACTAAATCTTTTTGTAGTTTTTTTTGACATTAATTTCTCCGCATTTTTAAATTTTATGCTTCCACATTGTCAAATTTAAAATACACGCGCTATAAATATTAACGCGTGTGCATAAACTTAACTTTATAAAATCCTTATGTGGTAAAAGGATTAATCTACTACCGTAATTCCTATTGAGCGAGCCGAACCAGCAATGATTTTAGCTGCTTGCTCTCTATCTTTAGTGTTTAAGTCGGCAATTTTTTTCTCAACTATTTCAAGCACCTGAGCTTTTGTGAGCTTGGCTACTTTATTTTTTAACGGATTATCCGAACCTTTTTCTATTCCTGCAGCTTTTTTAATCAAATCCGTAGCAGGCGGTTGCTTTGTAATAAATGTAAAGCTTCTATCAGCATAAACAGTGATAACGACCGGAACCCTAAAGCCAGCCATATCTTTTGTTCTCTCATTAAATGCTTTACAAAATTCCATAATATTAACGCCTTGCTGACCAAGAGCCGGGCCTACCGGAGGACTTGGATTTGCTTTTGCAGCAGCAATGTGTAATTTAATTTCGCCTATAACTTTTTTAGCCATAAACTTCTCCTTATACTATCTTCTCGACTTGTGAATATAAAATTTCAACTGGGGTGCTTCTGCCAAATATTGAAACATTTAGCCTTAGCTTTCCATGTATCATATCGTACTCTTCTACTATACCAGTAAAATTCGCGAAAGGCCCTTCCGTAATACGAACATTTTCTCCGTTATCAAAGAAAATTTTTGGTTTAGGAGCAGCTCGCTTTTGGACTTTTTCTAAAATTAAATTTATATCTTTTTCGCTTAGTGGCGTAGGTTTTTTCGCCTCGCCTATAAATCTACCAACTTTAGGAAGAGACTGAATCTTGTGCCAAAGAGCCGTATCCAAATCAAGATATGCAAAAGCATATCCAGGATAAAGACTTCTTTCATTTATTTTTTTCTTGCCGTTTTTGATTTCTATTACATCTTCAGTAGGAACTATAATCTCTTTTAGTTGTTCTTCAATGTGATTATCTCTAACCAAATTTTCAATAGCTCTCTTTACGCTCATTTCGCTACCGGCGTAAGTTTGAATCGCATACCATTTATGTGCCATGATTCAACCTTAAATCAGCTTTGAAAGAGAGAAAGACATAATTGCATCAACAAGAGCTAAAAAAAGTGAAACAATAGCTACTACAGCAAAAACTGTTATAAAAGCATTTCTTATTTGCTCTTTGAGTGGAAAAATTACCTTTCCAATCTCAGCGCGCGAAAGCTTTATATAATTTATTATTTTTTCCATTTTTAACCTTCTGATGGCAGGGCAAGAGGGATTCGAACCCCCAACCATTGGATTTGGAATCCAGCGCTCTACCGTTGGAGCTATTGCCCTAAAAAGCCTTAGCTCTTTAACTTAACTTCTTTATGAACAGTATGTTTTTTTAGTCTTGGGCAATATTTTTTTAGTTCTAATTTTTCAGTCGTTGTCTTGCTATTTTTCACTGTGGTGTAATTTATATCACCTGATTCAGAACATTTAAGACCAACTTTTATTCTATTACCTTTTGCCATAAATTCCCTTCAAAAAAGCGGAGAACAATCTCCGCTAAAAATTATAAATTAGTTTATGCTAGAATCTTAGAAACAACGCCTGAACCAACAGTTCTACCACCTTCGCGGATCGCAAAGCGAGTTCCCTCTTCAAGAGCAACTGGCGCAATAAGCTCAACAGTTATCTTTAGGTTATCACCAGGCATAACCATCTCTGTTCCTTCTGGAAGAGTGATAGAACCTGTAACATCAGTTGTTCTTACATAGAACTGCGGTCTATAGTTGTTAAAGAATGGGGTATGACGTCCACCCTCTTCTTTTGTTAGGATATAAACCTCTCCCTCAAATTTAGTGTGAGGAGTAATTGATTTAGGTTTGCAAAGAACCATACCGCGCTCAACATCTTCTTTTTTTGTGCCTCTTAGAAGAACGCCTACGTTATCGCCTGCTTCACCTTGGTCCATTTCTTTTCTAAACATCTCGACGCCGGTAACTGTAGTAGTTTGAGTTGGTCTAATACCTACGATTTCGATGGTATCGCCGACTTTTACCACACCTTTTTCAATTCTACCGGTAACAACCGTACCGCGACCAGAAATAGAGAAAACGTCCTCAATAGGCATCAAGAAATCTTTATCTGTTGCGCGTACTGGAGTTGGGATATACTCGTCAACTCTAGCCATAAGCTCAAGAACCTTTGCAGACCATTCGCCGTCTGTTCCAGCCTTAGCCTCATTAAGAGCTTGTAGAGCCGAGCCTGCTACGATTGGAGTATCGTCACCAGGGAAGTCGTACTCGTTTAGAAGCTCGCGAATTTCCATCTCAACTAGTTCAAGAAGCTCAGCATCGTCAACCATATCAGCTTTGTTCATGAAAACAACGATATATGGAACGCCTACTTGGCGAGATAGCAAGATGTGCTCTCTGGTTTGAGGCATTGGGCCGTCAGCAGCAGAAACAACTAGGATAGCACCGTCCATTTGAGCCGCACCGGTAATCATGTTTTTAACATAGTCGGCGTGGCCTGGGCAGTCAACGTGAGCATAGTGGCGATTTTCAGTCTCATACTCAATGTGAGAAGTAGCGATGGTAATACCGCGCTCTTTCTCCTCTGGAGCGTTGTCGATATTATCATAGTCTTTTAGTTCAGCAAGACCTTTTCTTGAAAGAACAGCAGAAATTGCAGCTGTCAAAGTTGTTTTACCATGGTCAACGTGACCGATAGTACCAATGTTTACGTGTGGCTTGTTACGTGAAAATTTTTCTTTTGCCATCTCTTCCTCCGTAATGATATTTGCGTTTTAAATTTATGCTTAATTTTTCTTCTCTAAAATCCGTGGAGCTCATAGCGGGACTTGAACCCGCGACCTCTTCCTTACCAAGGAAGTGCT
>CALCKS010000179.1 GCA_937965895.1 uncultured Campylobacter sp. | reverse complement strand
TAGAAGCAGAGCAGGTGAACAAACGAATGTCGACGCTTCGGGACGAAGTTTTATATTTGCAGACTATCTTAAATCAAAAGAATCAAGAGATTTTAGAATTATCAAATTCAAACAAAATCTCTCAAAACGAGATCAAGAGCTTGCAAGACTCAAAAGAGAGCTCGACAAACAAATACAAGAGCGAGATAAGTGGCTTGAAATCCAAGCTAACAGAGTGCCGAAGCGATGCAAAATTTTTCGAAATCATATCATGGATATTGGTTATTGCATTAATACTAATTTCGATATACATATGGATCCCATATCTACAAAAGATCTGGCTTTAGCAAATAAATTAGCCAATGATGGTATAGATAAAACAAAATACAAATGGCAAGCAATAAATCATGAACATACTATTTTTAACGAAAGGATTTTTGATAATGACTTTACTAGAGCAAACATTATTAGTGCAATTAGAAGAAAAAGAGAGGCAAGAGCAAGATCGGATGGCATTATTAAAGCAGCTATCGACGGAATACGACTCGTTAAACAGCGAATTATCCAACTTGCAAACGCAATTAACAAACGATACGAACTTTTTTTCTCAAGAATTAGAGAATGTACAAATACAATTAACAAGCTTACAGAAGGAATCCGAAAACCGGACGTTTTTGCAAGAGAAATATCTGGCGCAACTAGAGAATTTGAAGAAGTCGCTAGAAAGTATGTATTAAGCCGTATGCCCGAAGATATAAAGATGGACGAAAGTAAGATAAAAAGGAGAGAGATTAAAGATATAGGGGTCGGCGGCGATATGGAAATAGGTTGATTGCCTCAATACCGCCTGTACGACACAACCTGTCGCCACCTTATGCTAAATTTCCGTCGTATTTAAATTAAAGGAACAAAAATGCTAAGATATATTATAGGCGGAGTAGCGTTGGCGGCTACTGGGTACGGACTTAAAAAATACTTAGACGGTTTTAGTACGTCTATTCCCGTAAGCTGCGAAAATAAAGACGATATGTGCCAAGGTATGGCTTCTAATAAAACCGAAGATCCATATGATTTTCACAACGATGAAAGCGTAAGGGAAAATACGAATTACGCCTTAACGTATTTAATGGCCTTACAAAATAGACTACTAAAAATAGAAGCAAACATACATGAAAGCAAGATTTTAAATCTTAATGAAATAGATGTTGTAAATTTTAAAGAAGCTACCGCTCGCAAGCAAATTTCATCGTTCTTACACTGTCCAATCTCTATGATATGCTATATGATGGAAAAATCTATTCGCAGGTTAGAAAGCGTAGTAAACGACAAAGAGGACAATTGCAAAATGCTTACTGAAAAACTAATAGAGCTTAATAATAGATTAACTAAGGCGCTAAAAGAACCGCAGCCCAATATAAACAAAGAAATATCGGTCGTATATAATGAAGTAAATAAAATATTTAAGGGGGAAATTTATGAATAAGTTAGCGCTAGTAGCCGTTATCGGTGCAGG
>CALCKS010000178.1 GCA_937965895.1 uncultured Campylobacter sp. | reverse complement strand
TCCTAAGCTTTCGCTTTTAGCCATGCAGGTTTTGCAGAGGCGGTAGGGGAGGAGGGTAGGGCGGTCGCTGTATTTTGCTTTAGTCGCTTAGTAAATTCGTCGTTAAATTTACTATCATCTCTTTTTGGCTAGGATCGCTCTGGGCTATAAGTAGCGCAAGAGCGGCAAGCGCGTTATTATTGATTTTAGGTTCGCCGTTGTTTTTATAAAGAAGCTCGCTTTTTGATAGAAATAAAATAAACATAAAGGCTCCGATTCGTTTATTGCCGTCGTTAAACGGGTGGTCTTTGATGATGTAGTAGATCAAATTTGCCGCCTTTTCTTGCGCTGTGGGTAGTAGCTCGCAACCGCCGAAGGTCTGATAGATATTTTTTAGTATCCCTTCAAATTCTCCCGCCTTTTGCGTTGCGAAAATTTGCGATGCTTCGCCCTTTTGGATCAGCGCTTCTTTTAGTTCATCGATAGCTAGTATGGCTTCATTGTAGCCTAGAGTAAAATTTTCGCCCGTAATATCTGTATATATACCTAGGGTTTTATCGTCGTATCTTTGTAAAAGCGTCCAGGCCTTGGCGTAATGCCTCACGAGATCAAGCTCTTGGCTAGATTTATGAATATTCGTATTCACGGTTTTGCCTTTTTAGCTTGATTATATCAGTTTGGACGTAAATATGTCCTTTTTGCTCGGTAAAATATCTTTATAAATCAACCTATACTAGTCGCAATCTACAAAAGGAGATAATATGCAAATTTTAGCCCAAATAAAAGAAATGCTTGAAGTCGCCGAGGAACTACGAGAAAAGGTCAAATTTATGATGAATGCCGACGATGTTTCTACGGAAGATGCGTTTAAGCTAAGAAACATCAAGAGCGATTTAACGGGTATTATAAACTCTTTGCAAGCTAAAGCTATCCATGAGGCATCTAGGCTAGCAGGCCTAAAAGGCGGAAACACCGGAGCGGGCGGACCGTATACTCTAGAAGAAACCGGACTAGTGCTAGGCGGAGTGACTAGGGAGCGCGTAAGACAAATAGAAGCCCAGGCTATAAAAAAGATTAAACATCCAAGGATCGTTAGGAAATTTTATGATTACGTGAAAGATATGTCTTGAATTTGCTAGTGAGTAGGGTAGGGGGTAAGTGACCCTTATCTGCTTTGTGTTTCGACGGTTTCAGCTACTCTATCTGGCAAAGCTAAAAACTTGTCATCGAGTACTATTTTTGCTACCCACTCGCTGTCTTTTAAATAACCATAGATATCCTCTGCTATACCTAGGATCTCTTCATAACTTTTGGCGCTATTTAGTTCTTTTAAAAAACAAGATTTTGCCGATACTTTATCATTTGCTTTTGCATAGTAGTTAGCTAAAAGTCCCCAATGCTCACAGCCTGATTTTTGGATACTTTGACAAGCCATATGAAGAATGCCAGTAGATGCATTTTTACAAAATTGTTCCATAAGCATATAAAGATCGTGGTAATTGTAACTAACCGCCGTATACTCTAAGGTCTTTATCGCTTTTAGATGAAGTCTCTGCGCCGCTTTAAAATCCAAGAAATAGTTCGTCATATACTCGGCCAACTCGGTAAACTCATCAGCGCTTTTGGCTACCTGCTCAAGTCTGTCGCAATGCGTTCTAAGCCAATGTTTAATCCCTATAGTGCTAGAAATTTCAGACGTTAATAAATTTAAATCAATAGGGTCGTTTATATTTTGCGCTACCTTTTTAAAGATATCTTCGGCACTTTTAGTATCATTAAAATACCTTACGTAAACTTTAGCCATAGCTCCGGCCAAGGAGTATATATTAGTACCCTTTAGTATGTCTTTTTTGGCTATCATTTCATCTAGCCGTCTTTTAGCCCAAGATCTCTTTCCTAGTTTTATCATCCATTCTAAAATATTGACTTTTTCGGTGTTTATGTGAGAAGCTTTATAGTATATCGTGGCTTTACCGTTTTTTAT
The DNA here is from genome assembly GCA_937965895.1 of uncultured Campylobacter sp. Classification (GTDB taxonomy): domain Bacteria; phylum Campylobacterota; class Campylobacteria; order Campylobacterales; family Campylobacteraceae; genus Campylobacter_A. Next base: position 57,031 of record CALCKS010000178.1, on the reverse strand, counting down.
AACAGATTCGCAGCTATAATTTACATTGTCGCCTAAAGGCGTTTCATCTAAAAAATAACCTTGCTTTAAAAACCTTATCGTCTTCTTTTTTCCTAGAAATTTCTTTGCCATGGGAGCGATCTTAACAAAATCATCCGTATTTTTAACTAGTCCGATAGCCTTTTTTACGGCTTTTTTGCCTATATTTTCATTTTTATGACAAATCTTGGCTATGGCCATAAGATCCCATATGCAGTCTTTATTTATTATATTTTGATCAAGCAAAGCGCATGCAAGCGGTCTATCCACTAGGCGGTGCTTTAGTCCGCTTTTTATGTGTCTTGTATATAAAGATTTACTATCTTTTAGCGCTCTGTTATAAAACCTTTTTGCTATAGCATAAGCATCTTTGATTTTTAAACTTAAAATTTCCAAACCAAAATAACAATAAAAGTTGGCGTCAAAATTAGTCGTAGTTAGAATTTCGTTTAAAAATCTTATTGCCGTATTTTGGCTTATGATTTTTAATTTTATAAAATTTAGCATATTGATATAACAAATCTCATATTTGGCATGCATTTTTGCCTTTAAAAACAGTCTTTTGCACCATCTTATATCATTTGTAATTTTATAAACTCTTTGGGCCAGGTACGCATAGTCTGCTCCGCCTATTTTACAACGTTTTTCAAACATCAAAAGAACTTTTTTGGCTAAAGCTAGATTTCCTTCCTTTGCCAGTTTTGTGGCGATATCGTCGTATGTAAAAAGATTATGATTTCGTCTTGTTATGTATTTTGGACAAGTTTTTACGATCGCATCAAATTCGTCTTTGTCTATAGTTTTTTCTATCTCTTTAATCAACTCTCGTATAGAAATATTGTCATCAAGGACATAGCTAGCATACATTATCCTCCCCTCATCCAGCTTATGTAGTTTGTCGTAGTCGTAAAGCATTATTGCTCCTTTTAAGAGATATACAAATTTGTGTCAAAAAAATTTTTAAGAAAATATATACAATGGCGTATTTTACAAATAAAGGGCGTGTGTAAGTTTTTGGCTCATATTAATTTAAAGCTTCTGCTTAACCCCTGGGTTAAAGAGAGGATATTTTAACAACTAGCCGGCTAGATTAATATAATGCGAAAAACAAGGAATAAAATAAGTTTTTCCCCTAATTTAAAGAATCGTACTCAGTCGGTTTGATGGGATTAGCTTATCATTTTCTAAATCAAAGTATAAAATTTCAAGCTGCATTTTATCGTCGTATTTAAAATTCATAGGCTCTTGTTTTGCGCCGTCTATCTTTGGGTAAATGAGATAAAGCTTGTCGCACTCGTATTTTTTGCCGTAGGCATAGAGCTGATATAGGTCGGCTTGTGAGATTTTATACTTTTTCTCGCTTTCGTTAATATCTTGCCTGATGATTTTCCACTTTGTGTCGGCTATAAATTTCCCCTCTAAGAATATATCTGGTTTTAAGCCAAAGTCTCTTGGTTCTTCAATAAGATATTTTACTTTGTGCTGTAATATGGTGCCAGGTATCTTTTTCTCTATGAAATTTCCAACATAGCTTTCAAAGAGTGCATTCATATCAAATAGCAAGGCAAAGGCTAGATCATCGCCTTTGTGCGGGGTGAAAGTATCGTCCAAAAGAAAGATCTTGCACCACAAAAGCGTTTGTTCGTAGTGTCTTACTTGGCGGTTTATAGTGTAGTTTGTAAAGAAATTTTTATAATCGCTACACATAGAAACTTCATCAAATATGAATAAAAGCTCACGTATTTTTTGCTGATTTTTACTAGAATTTGACTTTTTGTATAGAAATTTAAGCGTTGTTTTTATGATCCTATTTATCTTTATGTCGCTTAAAAATTCGCTGTATTCTACGTAAAATCGCTCTTTATGGATACTGTTTCTTTTGATCTGCTCGTTTATATTTAGCTTTCCTTTTAGAAATTTTAGGTTATCTTCTAGCGTTATGTAGTCGCTTTTTGTGCCTTTTTTTACAAGAGCTTCAAGCTCGCACAAAAACATAGAGATGAAAATTTCTAAAAGCGGTAAATTTTGAGTTTTTAGGTTGGCCAAATTTGAGCTTTTAGCTGGGAATTTTTTAAGCGATTTTAGCATTTTTATTAAAACCGCTTTTGATTTATCAGTGTCGGTTTTGTCTGCTATTTTTGGCAAAATTTCTATCGTTAAGCCACCTTTTGTCTGCAAAACTCCGACATAGTTTCTTACCTGTATAAATTTCCCGCCGCTTCCGCTTCCTATCCTTAAAAAAGGCGCATTTTCATCACTATTTTTAAGGATAAAATTTTCTATATCGCCAAAGTCTTTTTTGCCTATAATATGCTCATATCTACGCTCAAACTCAGTTAGCGTTATCTGTTTTTGTTTCATCTTTATTTGCTTGACTATAAATTTCTTTGTAACTTTGCGGGTTGTTAAAGGCTTCGTGATTTATCCCGTATGAGACTTTAACTTTCATATCTTCGATTTCTTCTCCAAACAAATCGCTTGCATTTTTCTCTTCTTTTGTTATGAACACAGTTTTGTTATTTTCTTGTTTGTCATCTGAATTTGTTTCATTGGTTTTTTCTTTCTGATTATCGCCCAAAACAAGCCTTATTTTCTCCCAGTCATCGTAAAAATACTCTTGCAGTAGCGGTAAAATTTTATTTTTAAAGATCGAAGCTAATTCTGATATATCCGCACTATCTTTTAGCGACATAAAATAAGCATGTCCTATCGTGTGGTCTCTGTCGTAAAGATACTCTATGCGCTCGTTTATGACTTCTAGCATCTTGTCTAATTCTATGCCAGTATCTACCGCTTCTTCCTTATTGTCTTCTTTTATCTTGGTGATTTTAATGTCATCTAAAAGTTCAGGTTGTGGCATCATCTCCACAAATTCAAACCTTCTTCTGAGCGCTGTATCCATGAGAGCTATGCTGCGATCTGCTGTATTCATCGTGCCTATTATGTATAAATTTGACGGCACTCCAAATTTCTCCCTCTCTCCCTCTTTTTTATGTTGTGAATATGGTAGTTCTACTTTTATCTCATCCTCCGCTCCGAGCCTTTTTGACGGCTCTATAAGAGTTATGAGCTCGCCAAAAATTTTAGATATATTCCCGCGGTTGATTTCGTCTATTATTAGAACATATGGCATGGTTGATAACATGTCTTCCAATATGGCGTCAGGATGTGTACCATACCTGTATGACGATTTAGAATTGTCTTGGTCAAATAATATTTTCTTAAGACTATCTTTGCTCATGGGCATGGGGTTACCGTCTGCGCTACTTGCAGATCTAGCCTCTATGCCTTGAGCTGTATTTTTATATAAATAAAATTCATAACCATCAGATGTTTTTAATTTTTTATTAAAAGTTTCATTTTTTGCATAATTAGGCAAATTTGCCGCATATATATCATATAACTTATCAAATCTATCTTCAGAAATTTGCGGCACTTTCCATTTTTTATGTTCTTTGCACTCTTTTATTCTTTTGCAAATTTCCTTAAAGATGCCGTCCTCAACTCGATAATGTATATTTTTATCCTCGGTATATGCTTTTAGGCCTTCAACAAATTCCTCATACCCATAGCTTTGATGAAATGTTACAAATTTTATTTGTCCGCTTTGTACATATTCATCAAATTGCTTTTTAAGAGCTTTCCTCTTTTTTTCATCGTTGATTTCTTCTTCACCAACTTTTTCCCCTCTTATTATTTCGATAGCTTTTGCTATTGTGGTATATGTTTTTCCTGTACCCGGAGGGCCGTATAAAATTTGATTTAATGGATAAGTTGATTTTTTGTTATCATTGGCCGGCTCATTTTCTTTCTCTTCTTCTAATGCGGCCTGTTTTGAATCGTTTTCTTTTGCGTATTCATTCCATAGCGAGGACGAATAATCGTAAAAGTCAATATTGTCTGGCTTCTTTTTAATTAGTTCTTTTTGAATTTGTGATATCCTGTTTGATTCTATATTATTTTTCTGAGCGAGATACTTAAAGGCATCTCGTGAAACAATACGTAAAAGGGTTTTATCTGGCGCATATAAAAAAGCTATTTTCCATTTTACGGCATCGCCTAGATCAATGCTGTCAATATTCTCAAATTCTTTGTTTTGTGCGTGATTTATAATTTGTAAAATGAGGCTTTTTATTTTTTCAAACGCTTCATTTCTAGTGTTTCCATATTTTAAATACCAGCCGTACTCACCATCGCCTGTTTGACCGCTTTTGAGTTCCTTTTTGTCATCATTTTGGGCTCTTTTGAAAATTCCAAATTTATAAGCCGACCCACCCCATATACTTATAAGATTTTCTGTTTTGCTTTCAAGCCAGTATGTAAAAGTATCCTTGTTGCCGATTCCTGTGTATTGTTCTATGGTCATATTTTTTACAGCTTGTAAAGTCCATCTTTGTTGAAACTCATCTCTTAGCTTTAAACATTCTTGCAATGATAGCATTTTTGCTCCTTGTTTATTATTCTTTTAAAAATATATCTCTAACTGCAGATTATTATATACCGTTATCTTTTAAATATTATTAAAGAAGTATTTTTGTTTAACTCCTTAAAAGTACTTTATTATCTATATGTTATTTAGTTTTTGTCTAGCTTATTATTTTATGGCTTTTTACCAAAAGATTAAAATTTTGAGCTTCTTTGATTGTATATTATCCTATATGATTTTGTTAAATACCATTGCTAGTACATTAACTCATAAATTTACCTATTTGGACAATCTTTTGTCCTTTTAACCCAGTAAAATACTCTCAAATACAAATAAAAAACAAACAAGGAGCCAGGCATGAGAAACGAAAGCTTTTATGTAGATAACGAGATATACGATCTTGCGATGCTTTGGATACTTCGTGCGATTTTTCGCGCTGGAGGAGAAAGGGAGTTTTTAAGATGCAGATACGATAATGTCCTTGAATTCTTGGGCGTTAGCTCTAGCGAGCCGACCAGCCAAGACATCGAAGTACTTAAAAACAGGCTTGATGTCCTTGAAAAAACTAAAATTTTATGCAAGCTAAAAGATCTCGAGCATAATTTAAATTTGCTTCAGTCAAATTTAGGTCTAAACGATACGGAAAAAGATATTTTGAGATTCGTAGCTATTGTGTTTAACTATGAGATCATCTCGGATGCTTGCGATCTAATGGGAGACCTAAACAACAGACAAGCCGTAAAAGCCTTATCGCAGATACTAAATTTAGATGTCTTAGACGTTCAAAACGCTTTTAGAAAAGACGGGATTTTTGCCAAGACCTCTTTAATAAAAATCGATTCCTACTATTCGCGCAACCTAAGATCTAAAATCGACGTCATAAATAACGAATTTACAGGCGCATTGTTTATTAAATGCAAAAGTATAGATGAAATATTTCAAAGTGCCATAAAGCCTTGTAGCGAAACAAATTTGACGCTTAAAAACTATGCTCACGTAAAAGAGGATATGCAAATTTTAGTCTCTTTTCTAAAAAACGCTATTCACAAGAAACAAAAAGGAGTAAACGTACTCCTCTATGGTTCAGCTGGAACTGGAAAAACAGAGCTAAGTAAAGTGATAGCTAGCGATCTAAATTTAAAACTATATGAAGTAGCCTATGCGGATGAAAGCGGATACGCAAATGAGCTACAAAGGATAAAATCTTATTGTCTTGCGCAAAACGTCTTGCAAGCCGGATCAAATTTGCTGATGTATGACGAAGCCGAAGACGTATTTAACACCAGAAATGACGAGAAAAGACAGTACGGCAAAGCCTTTATAAACAGATCCTTAGAGACAAACGAAGTGCCGACCATCTGGATAACCAACAATATCTATAGCATGGATGAAGCCGTAGTTAGACGCTTTAACCTAGCTATAGAGCTAGGAGTGCCAAATGAAAACATGAGAGCTAAGATCATCAAAGAATACAGCGCAAATTTGATAGATAATAAGCTAATAAAAAAGCTGGCCAAAAATGAACATGTAGCTCCCGCAGTAGTTAGCAACGCAAGCTTAGTCGTTTCAAATTTAAACACTGGAGATAGAAACAAAGCCTTTGAGCGAGTGATAAGCAACACTCTAAAAGCTCAAGGATACGGAGAGATCGAAAAAGACAAGTCAAGCGACGATCTACCTAGCAGCTACGATCCAAATTTTGTAAACTCAAACTGCGATCTAAACGAGCTAATGAAAGGCATAAAAGAGAGCAAAAGCGCTAGAGTTTGCCTATATGGAGTACCTGGAACTGGCAAGAGCGCCTATGCCAAATTTATCGCCAAAAGCCTAAGGAAGCCCATAATCATCAAAAAAGGAAGCGATCTTTTATCTATGTGGGTCGGAGGAACCGAGCAAAATATAGCAGAAGCTTTTAAAGAAGCAAAAGATAAAAAAGCCGTGCTTGTATTTGACGAAGTAGATAGCTTTTTACAAGATAGAAGCGGGGCTTCAAGAAGCTGGGAGATAACGCAAGTAAACGAGATGCTAGTGCAGATGGAGAGCTTTGACGGGATATTTATCGCAACTACGAATTTAATCGACAACCTCGATAAAGCAAGCTTAAGAAGATTTGATTTAAAGCTTGAGTTTGGGTATCTATTACCAAATCAAGCTCTAAATTTATTTAAAAAAGAGTGCGCCTTGCTAAAAGTCAAATTTGATGAAAATGCAGCTAAAAAGATTTCAAATTTAGGCTTGTTAGCCCCAGGAGATTTTGCTAGTGTAAGAAGACAAGCTAAATTTAGACCTATCAAAAATGGAGATGATTTTTATGAAAGGTTAGAGCAGGAAGTTGCACTAAAAAACGAAGAGAAAAGTACTAGGATAGGGTTTTAATAGTATAATTAGAAAAATTTAAGGAGAGGCAATGGAAAATAAAATAAGCGGCGTTTTGAGTGCTGGCGATATATTGAGTTGCAAAAGCTATAAAATTCCTGATTACCAGCGTCCGTATGTGTGGAGCGAGGATTTGGCCTTAGGGTTACTGTCAAGTATTAAAAGGTCGTTTGGCAATGAAAATAGCGAAATTTTGCTAGGACACATAATACTCCACGAAAGCAAAGCTAAAGACGGCAGCGCAATAGACATAGTCGACGGACAACAGCGCATAACTACGCTAGCCCTTATTTTAAAAGCTCTAGGCGATAATGATGTGCCTTTTTTAGATAATAAGCTAAATATCTTATCGCATAAGGCTTTGAAAAGAAATTTTGAGCTTTTAAAAATAGAATTTGCCGATATAAAAGACAAAGAAGGTCTCGTAGAGCATATAAGAGAAAAAGTTAAATTTACGTTCGTAAAAACTGAAGACTTGGACGAAGCGTTTTTGTATTTTGATACGCACAATACCACCGGCAGAGCCCTTAGCGATACGGATTTGCTAAAAAACCACCATCTTATGTTTATGGACGAGACGAAATCAAAACAGTTAATGCTTCACTATGCCAAAAAGTGGAACGAATACTCTTTATACGGCGTTAATATCTCTTGGTTTTTGAGAGAAAATTTGATATTTCGCGCATTAAGAAGCGCGCTATATATCAGGAGAGCCAAAACTAATGCATTTAATCCTTATAGGGTTTTGGGTTATTACGGCGCCGAAGATGAATCGCTTAGAATAAATTTCTCTATATTTGAGGAATTTAAAAACCGCTTTGGCGAAAAAATAAAAATATATAAGAACGATATATCGATAATCGACGATATTCTTGGAGGGGCTAGCTTTTTTGAATACGTTTTTAAGTACTGCGATATTTTAAAATACATCGAAAGCAATTTTATATATTTTAGAGAGGATGCAACTGGATGTAGCTATATAAATCATGCGTGCCATGTAGTTTTATTGTATGTAGCGGATAAATTCGGCATCGAGGCGCTAGATGAAATTGCATATTTGGTATTTTTTATAATTTTTGGCATCTCCTGCGGACAATCAAGAATTTTTAGTGACAGTTCAGATATCGGCAGAGGAGTTACTAGGTTATTGCAGCTCGTAGATACTTCGAGCGCATTAGAAACGCTTAAGCTAAAGGTCTTAAAAGAGCTAAAAAATAATAATAGTATAAAGCGTGAAATAGAAAAGTCGCATCTTAACAAGATAAAAGATAGAGCCAAATATGACGAAGATTTTATTACAGAAAAATCTCTTAATATAATAAAATTTAAAAGGATAAAAAATGAAAGCGACACAATATAAAATAGGTGAGTTAAAGGATTTTAAATTTGAAATACCATTTTACCAAAGGGCGTATTCCTGGAGAAAACAAGATATTGAAAAGTTAATAAGCGATATAAGCGCCAAAGATGGACACTATCTTGGCAATATCGTGGTTAAACAAAACGGAGATAATAAATTTATCATCATAGATGGACAGCAAAGACTTACTACTATTTATATTATTTTCATGGCTTTAAGGGTAAAAGAAAAACCGTTTGAGCTAGATTACGAAATAGACGGCGGAGACGGCGAAAAGCTAACAAATTTCGACGCAAATGAACGCAGATATACAAACAAGCAAATTTTAGATGCCGTTCTTTTTGTAAAAGATAATAAAGCTTTGCTCGAGAATTCTTTTAAAGAAAAGCTAAATTCGGCTATTTTTACGATGACTATTATTCCGGAAAATATCAAAGCTACGGAATATTTTGAGCTGGTTAATACAAAAAGCATCCAGTTGGAAAACCATCAGGTTTTAAAGGCTAGATTTTTAAATAATATTAAAGATAGCTATGCGGACATAGCAAGAAAATGGGATATGATCTCAAATATGGATGAAAAGTACAAAGATCAAATTTTAGAAAGCAATCAAGCAGATTTTTCTATCGAACCAAAAACAATAAGAGAACTTTTGGAATCAGATTTTAATGACAAAGAAAAAAAACAAACCGAAACAAATTCTGATACAAAAAGCTTGGTAAAATTCCCGGTATTTTTACTTCTAGCTTTAAAGGTCTTTGTTGCTAAAAAAGAACTCAAAATAGACATTATCATAAACAAAGATAAACTTTTAGGTGAATTTGATAAGGTTTTTAAGGAAGAAGCTGATTTATGCTCCGAATTTGTTGAGTTCTTAGGAGATATGCGTAATAAATTTGATGAATTTGTCTATAGAGATGACGAGATGCAAAATAAAAGGCTATTAAATTTAGAAAGGATGTTTTACTATACTAGCGAATACGATAAGCCTGAATTTATAGCTGCGCTTTTGGCGTTTTTAGATAAAAACTCGTTAGTAGAGTACAATGACGAAAATGCGCAAAAAGCTATCAAATTTCTCGAGCAATTGGATAACAAGCTAGCAAAAAGTGCTTTAGATAGCAGTGGAGATCGTAAGGTAGTGGAAACCATAAATAACGTTATAGAAAAAATTTATAATGGTGAAAACCTAGAAGCGCCAATGCTTGAAAAAATTGACTCTAGCTTTTTGGATAAAGGAACATCAGTGCCACACTACTGGTTCTATAGGCTAGAATACATGCTTTGGCGAGATTTTAATAGTTTAAGTGCTTGTGATACTTGTGCGGATGATATAAAAAAAGTATTTCCTAAATTTAATAGAGATGAATACCTAATCAAATCCCAAGACACGGTAGAGCATATGTGGGCAACAAATTTGCAAGAAAATGGCAAAGCATTAGATGATTTTGGAAATTTGGCTTTAATAAGAAAGGATTTTAACTCTAGTTTAAGCGATTATGATTTTGGCGAGAAGTTAAAAAGGATAAAGGAAAGCCCAAATTCGAGTATAAAAATGCTAATATTTTACGCATCGCAAAAGGGATACGATAAGGATATGATAGGTAGACTCGGCAATGAAATGAAGCAAATTCTTTTTCAAGGTATACAAAAATGACCCTCTCTAAATCCCTCTACATCCGCGGCCTTCAGTGCGAAAAGAGCTTGTGGCTTAAAAAGAAAAAGCCCGGGGTTTTGCAAGCCCCGGATGACGGTGCGCAGGCGATATTTGACACCGGCACATCGGTAGGCGAGCTAGCCTGTGAGCTATTTAGCGGCGGCGAGAGGATAAAGTATACGGGCGATTTTAACGCGCAAATAGCAAAAACAAAAGAGCTTATCGAGAATGGCGCAAAGGTCATCTACGAAGCTACTTTTTGTTTTGACGGCATCCTTGTGATGGTTGATGTCCTTCGTATCTGCGATGATGGGCTCGTCATCAACGAGGTAAAAAGCAGCACCTCCGTCAAAGAGGTCTACATCGACGACGCAGCCATCCAGTACTACGTCATTAGCTCGCTTGGCTACAAAGTAAGCGGCGTAAATATCATCCACATAGATAGCAGCTACGTAAGAGGCGAGAAGCTCGAGATTGAAAAGCTTTTTCACATAGAGGACGTGACCGAGCAGATCATGCAAAAACAAGCTGAAATTCCTCAAATTTTAACTAAATTTGAGGAAATTTTAAGCAAAAACGTTGAGCCAGAGGTAGATATCGGTCCTCACTGCTCAGACCCCTATCACTGCGACGCTTGGGAGTACTGTTGGCGCGAGCAGCGCGGCATACCAGAGTATAGCGTCTTTAACATATCTAGGCTTAGAAGCGATAAGAAATTTAAGCTTTATAAAAGTGGCGTGGTTAAATTTGAAGATATCAAAGAACTAGATAAATTTAACGCCTCCCAGCAGATCCAAATCCGCTCCGAACTATCCAAGGAGCAGATCATAGATAAAGAGGCTATCAAAGAGTTTCTAGAGACGCTTAGCTATCCACTCTATCATCTTGACTTTGAGACTTTTCAGCAGGCTGTGCCAGAATTTAGAGGGATTAGGCCATACGAGCAGATACCTTTTCAGTTTTCTATTCACAAAGATTATGGCAAAGGAAATTTAGAGCATTTTGAGTTTTTAGCCGAGGTTGGAGCCGATCCTAGATATGAGCTGGCGCTAAATTTGATCAAATTTATCCCGCAAGATGCCTGCGTGCTAGCCTATAACATGAGCTTTGAAAAAAGAGTTATAAGGCAGTTAGCTCTAAATTACCCTCAAATTTCAAATGAGCTTATGGCTATCCACGACAATATAAAGGACCTAATGGCACCATTTGCGAGCAAGAGCTACTATCATCCAAAGATGCAGGGCAGCTACTCGATAAAGTACGTCCTACCGGCTCTCGTGCCTGAGTTTGAGTCGGCTTACAAAGATCTAAATTTGATCCACCACGGCGGCGAAGCGATGCAGGCCTATGAAGCTATGGCGTATATGTCAGCAGATGAGTGCGAGGCTTATAAAAAGGCGCTTTTAGCATACTGCAAACTAGATACTTTAGCGATGGTTAAAGTTTTAGAAAAACTACGCGAAGTGGCAAAATAGACAAAAAAGTGTCTGCTTTGCCGGCTATAATGCCTATAGGTATTTTAAGCCATAGGAGGTAATATGGGTGCGGATAAATTTGAACCATTGCAAGAAGCAATACTCCACGCAAAAGAGATCATCAAAAACGCAGATGCCATAGTCATCACAGCAGGCGCTGGTATGGGTGTGGATAGTGGCTTGCCTGATTTTCGCGGAGATCAAGGCTTTTGGAAAGCATATCCACCACTAAAAGATAAGGATCTAGGCTTTACAGATATGGCAAAGCCTCAGTGGTTTTTTGAGCAGCCAACTCTTGCTTGGGCATTTTACGGCCACAGATTAAAACTATACAACAAGACCGAGCCGCATTCTGGTTTTGCTATGCTTAGAGAGCTTTGCGCGCAGAAAAACAACAACTACTTCATCTGCACCTCAAACGTCGATGGTCACTTTGCAAAGGCTTGCTTTGATAGAGATAAAATTTACGAAATCCACGGCTCCATACATCACGCGCAGTGTATCCACAACGATGATGGCAATATCTGGAACATGGACGAAAATAGCGTCCTAGTAGATGAGGAGAAATTTGTCGCTACAAAGATGCCAGTTTGCCCCGAGTGCGGATGCGTGAGCCGCCCAAATATCATGATGTTTTACGATCATGAGTTTAATCCAAAAAGAACTTGGGCGCAGCGCAAAAGATATGAAGCGTGGCTAAATGAAAATGAAAACTCAAAGATAGCCATCATAGAAATAGGCGCAGGCCTAGCGGTGCCTACGATCAGAAAACATGGCGAGGCACTGGTAAAACGCTTCAAAAACGCGACGCTTATCCGCATAAACCCAGCAGATAGCAGACTAAATCCACAGCTTGGTATCAGTCTAAAGCTTGGCGGCCTAGAAGCGCTAAATCAAATTTTATAACAAGGAGATAAAATGGATCATGTAAGCATATTTCAAACTTGGTATAAAAATGATAGTGGCGAGTCAAATAATATAGCTACATTTAAGGCAAAACAGGATATATATACGCTTAGTCAAAGTATATCCGATAAGCTCTTGGCGTTACTTGAAAACGCAAATGGCATTGAGGTAAAATTAAAAATTTCTAAAGATATGCCGCTTGATGCCGTGATCAAGCTTTGCTTGGAGCAGATAAGAGATACGCTTTGCGAGAAGTGTAAATTTAATGCGCTCATCACCGATGATCTAGACTATGTTGATGAGCGGATCATTGATATAAAAGCAACTATAAAATACTAAAAAATAGACGATATAGATACCAAATTTTAAAAGGAGAGAGGATGGATGTAAAACCGCAAGAAAAAGAAAAAGACTTTAAAAAGCTTTTTACGGATATGAGCAAAGGCTACATGGTAGCAAAGACTGAGGCAGATAGGCAAAGAGCTATGGGCAAGCACGACTATAATATCTTTACTTTGTTTTATAAATTTAGTGATGAAGTAAATTTGCACTCAAATTTTATAGCTTCACTGCTTGATCCAAACGGCGATCACTACAAGGGTAATCTATTTTTAAAGATATTTTTAGAGACGTGCGGCATAGGTGACTTTGGTATAGATACGAGCCAATCCGCCGTTTTTAAAGAGTTTAAACATATAGATATCTATATAAGCGATGGCAAAAAGCATATTATCCTAGAAAATAAAGTATATGCAAAAGACCAAGCTGCGCAGATAGCAAGATATATAGATACTATTAAAATAGAAGGTGCCAAAGATGAAGATATATATGTTTTATATCTGCATCCAGATGGTAATCTACCAAAAGAATATAGCCTGGGTGATTATAAGACGGATCAAGGCAAAACAAAGCTAGTAAAAGAAGGCTCTACTATAAATTTTAAAGTCATTAGCTATTGCAAAGAAATTGTAGAATGGATAGATAAGTGCAAAAATGAGGTGTCAAATTTAACTGACTTAAATGTATTTTTATCACAATACAAAGATGTGATAGAGATGATTTATAATAGATACAAAAGGATAGATAAAATGGCAAACGCAAATTTGGTAGAAATTTTTAAAGAGAATTATGCTGCGGTATCGGAGATAGTAAATAACTATCAAGAAGTTAGAAAAAAGATAATATATAGTTTTTTTAAAAAAGTAGCAGAAGCTTTAAAAGAATATAGTGAAATATACGAGATTAAAACTGAAGAAAGCCAAGACTATAGACCTATAATTATCACTAAAAAAGATCCCAAAGATAATGAAATATGGGAAAAATTTTATTTTACAGTCGAATTTCAAAAATCCATTTACTCTATGCCATATCTTGGTTTTCGTAGGAAGGAAGATAAAAATACAAATGCTAAAAAATACACAAATCCATGCAAAGACCAATTAAAAAATCAAACAGAATATTTTTTGGCTTATAATGAGTTATATAATGATGTCAATACCGATATTTGCAAAAAAATAATAGAAAATGACTTCAAACCAGAAACTTTTACGAATACAGTAAAAGAAATTTTAAACGCGCTTAAAGAATGTAAATTAGAGTTGCAATAAAAACCAAACTAACCCCAAAATTTAGTGGCTCTATGCCACTAAATTTCAAATTTAAGAACAAATTTTATAAAAATAAGACATACAAAAGTCTAAAAAGCCAAGTATCATCTTAAAAAATAAAAAGGAGATGAGATGAAGTGCCTTGACAGACTTGCTACATTTTATTTGCCACGTGCAGTGCTTTATGGTGGGCTGTTTGACAAAGTAGGCGAATACATAGCCGATATAGTCATAACCGAACTTGGATATGACGAGGAGCGGATAAAAGCGATAGGCGGCATGTAAAATTTCTTAAAAGAGTTAAGAAAAGGTCTTTGAGATGGTGATAGACGGCACGCTAAAGTCGCAAGGATATGGTAAAAGAGGCGAACCAAGAAGCATATCTCTGCCATAAAGCCGCAATACAGAATTTATAAACGCAAACACCTATCTTGACAAGCTAACTCGCAGCATAAAAGATAGCCAAATCGCTAGGGTTTGCATATACGGAGCAACTACCAGCAAAGGCACCAAACAAGCTACTGGTGCTGAAAAATCAAGCGATCTAATAAATGCACAGATTGGTTAAACAGAAAAATGTAGCGCTGGCTTTGGAATATTTGACCTAAAGCTAGAGTTTGGGTATCTATTACCAAATCAAGCGCTAAATTTATTTAAAAAAGAGTGTGCCTTGTTAAAAGTCAAATTTGATGAAAACGCAGCCAAAAAGGTTTCAAATTTAGGCTTATTAGCGCCGGGAGATTTTGCTAGCGTGAGAAGACAAGCTAAATTTAGACCTATCAAAAATGGAGATGATTTTTATGAGAGATTAGAGCAGGAAGTTGCACTAAAAAACGAAGAGAAAAGTGCTAGGATAGGGTTTTAGAGATTGTTATTATCAGATATTCTGATAAAAATTAAGATATAAGGAAGTAAAAATGTGTGAATTGTCAAAACAAGAAAGAGTCAAGCTTATGGACATAAACAATCGGCTTCATGAGTTAGAAAGGAGAATTTTTGATGTTATTGTAAAAACAGAAAGAAATCTAAGATCGCCCCAAAACAGCAGTAAGGTAGGTGATTATAATATTATATTAGATGTTTTTTATAAATATAAATATGACGATGAAAAACTAGCTGCATTCAATAGAGACTATTTTTATATATCTAAAGAAATTCTTATGAGAGATGATGTCGTAGACCTTCTTTGCGCACAAAATAGAAACAAATTTCAGCACAAAGATCATGCAATGAAAAACAAGTGGCGCTCCAGGTTTTATAACTATCTTTATGATGAATGTGATCTTTCTTTTGAAAATATACTAAATATTGGAAAGGTAGATGCCTTATTGGAGACTGATATATATTATATCCCGAAGATACTTCATATAAAACCACTTAACAGTATAGATGACTATATATGTATAGACCATGCTGAAATGTTAAAGATAAACTCAGCCCTGCAAGACATTCAAAAAATATTAATAAACGAAGCAATTTTGTATGAAAACGAATTAAAGCAGAAGTTGAAAGATGGTACAATAAAAGGGTTCGATATGAGTTATGAAGTTGTTTTTTGTTCAAACGAAGAAGACCCTAAGTTAAACAGTATAGTAGCTATTACCAGCGAACCGATAAACATGAGTAAGGAAATGGCGCTCCCAGGTTTTCAAAACAAGTGGATGAGAAACTACAACATTGACACTAATGATAACGAGGAGAGCCACTGCTATCTTTTTTATTCACTTCTTTGCCTTACCAATCTACGCTCATATAAACAAAGACTATATGATATATCAGAGATAACATTGGGTATAAGGATTAATGAATACTTTGAGACTAATGTATAAGTTAAGATATTAATAAAGGAAAAAATGGGCGATAAATATAGGCTCAACGGAACTTAATGCAAACAGAATGAGCATTAAGTTACGATGATAGCTATGTTCTTTAAAAGTAACGAGTGTAGCGACATAGTCCTTGTGCTTGCACTCTCTCTTAGAAAAGCTCCTTTGAAAGTTTTTAACTTATCTTGAGCCTATGTCTAACAAGCAGTAAGATGAAGTCGCGACTAAAAACTTTGTTTAACTTATCTTTAGAAAAAGATATAAAAAACTTTCCAGTATTTTTGATAAGTGGATCTATATGGGTCGGTAAATCAATATTGGAGATACCAAGCAACATTATACTCCTTTTGGTGTTTTTGTTTTCTAGTATATATTTTTTTAGATTTTACGACCCTTGCTTGTAAATTAATATTTCTTTTAATCGACGCTAATATGATCATATCTCTTGGTTTTGTCTTCATTTTTATCCTTTTAGTCAATATATAAAATTATATGCAATAAAATGGACATTATTTGTCATAAAAATGTAAATTTTAAACAAGTATTCTACTATTTGGAAGTTTGAATATATCACAATCTAAACAAATAAGTTCTTTTGCTTTAAAAGCATATTTGGGACATAATTTAAAAACTCTAAAGCCACTTTGCTTTTATTTTTGTCATATTGTGTCCAAAGGATTGGATAGTATCCTGTACTGATTTTATAAAATAGAATTTTAAAGGGAGAAATAAAAATGAAAAAAATGTTTGTACTCATAAATCATAATTTAACCGAAGAGCAAAAAGATCAGGCTTTAAAAACGTTTGGTATAGAAGATATAGTAAATATAACAGATGATGCGTGGTCTAGCATTAATCCGTCGGACGAAAATATACTAGGTGCCTTAAGTGCATATAAAAAAGAGTTGATGCTGGAGGCTAATGCCGGCGATGTTTTGTTGGTGCAGGGGGATTTTGGCGCTACTTATAATATGATAAATTTTGCCAAAAATATCGGGCTAAAGACTATCTATGCTACTACTAAGCGCGTAGTTCAAGAGCTCATAATAGATGGAAAATCGGTGACGAAGCGCGAATTTAAACACGAGAAATTTAGGGAGTACTTATAAAAACAGGCCCATTGTTAATTCATTAAGCAAAACGCAAGTTGTAAAAAGTGATAATTTACATCACTGCAAATACAGTAAAGTTGCTAAATTTAAAGGAATCCAATGCCGCTTAATATAGTAAAGAAAGCAAATTCGCCTCAAACCAAAGAAAATAACGACAAAACTGCCGTCATCACGATCCTTGGCATACAAGGTAAAAAAGAGGACATAAAAACCAAAGGTTGCGCTAGGTATTATTTTACTAGCGAAAGCGCCGATAAATCGCAAGAGTTTTTTAACACTTTGCCATTGCTAGCAGATAAATTTGGCGCAGAAAATATAGTGCCTATATATACTGCCGAAGCTAGAGAATTTAACGAAGCTATAATGGCGCACTATGCGAATTTTCAGATAAATTTTAATGATAGCTACAAGATCACAGATGAGAAAAATTTTGAGGCTTTGTTTGAGATATTTGAAAGAGCGATAGATGACCTAGTAAAAAGCGGTGTTGGCAAGATCGTCTTTGACGTGACGCATGGTTTTAGACATCTGCCTTTGTTAGCGCTAGTTGATCTACTCATACAAAATTTCTCAAATGTCTCTCAAATAGATCAAATCTTATTTGCAAAAGAGATAGAAAAATCCAAGCTATACGAGATAATAGACTTAAGACAATACCTAGATATCGCTAATATCGCCTTTGTGATCGCTGCCTTTTCGCAAAACTACACCCTGGCTCAGCACATAAAGACAAAGAAATTTGAGTCGCTGGTAAATGCTTTAAATGCGTTTTCTCATAATATACTAAGCCTAAATATCGCAAAGCTGAAAAGCTCGCATGGCGAGTTGATCAAAGAACTTAATAGGATAGACGATATTGCGCTGATATCAAGATCCAAGAATTTAAAAGAGAAGCTAAATAAAATATGCGACTGGAGCGATAGCGCATATGTTTTTAGATATAAATTAGCTAAAGATATGTTTGAAAAGGGTTATTTGTTGCAGTCGCTAGTGCTCTTGTTTGAGAGCGTAAATAGCTATATAGTTAGCGTATTTGAGAAAAATATACCTGATGTTTTTCAAAAAATTTCAGATGAAAGCTCCAAAAGTAAAGATCGTAAGAATTACAAAATTAGCAATTTTTTTGTTCAGGCATTAAAATTTGGTAACAATACGACCAATGAGGAGTTTCTTAATAAGACGAAGAATAATTTAAAGTATCTTGATCTTACAAATTCTGATATAGATAGTATAAGATTAGTTGTTGCGACCAAATTTGGTTCTAGCCATGAATTAGATAAATATCGCTGGCAATTAGATAACCTACGCAATGACTTCGCACACGGCAATATAAGCGAAGAAGAATTTAGCCATATTAAACAAGAGATAAAAAAGCTGTTTGATAGATATCATAATTTTATAAATATACAAGAAAGCCTATAATTTAATATTTTTAGACACTATGTGTCTATAATGCCCCTTATAATCTCTGAAAAAATAACGGAGGTTATAATGAGCAACCAAGCTTTTTTAGACGGCATGAGCGAAATTTTTCATATGACAGACTACAATAATTTAAAAAATATTTTATTGCATGGTTTACAAAATCATTATAATGCTTACAAAAAGGTAGATATTAGCAACCGGGAAGTAAATGATAGGCGCGAAAAAGTTGAACATATATATGGACGTAAAATCCACGACTATGTCCCTTTTTATTTTAACCCTCGCAATGCCATGCTTTATAAAAATAGAAACAATGCTCGCGTTGTCATTTTAGGACTTGACGTTCGAGTTATTAAAGATCATCGCACGGGTGTTTTGATCTCAGATCGCAATGCAGCTGTAAATAACGCTAGATTTAGTAAATATTTGCCTGACTTGCAAAATCAAAATTTTATAAATTTTAATGATGTCTTTTCTTCAAGATGGTGCAACAATGGCATTAGATATGATGATATCAAACAAAAAATGATGGCAGAAATTTTAATCAATGATGTAGTTTATAGCCACTATATACGCTCTATATATGTTAAACATCAAGTGTGCAAAAAAGCTATCGAAGATCAGCTGGCTGGCGATCTTAAGACGTATAATATCAATATCATAGTTGATCCAGGTAAATTTTTCTAAGGATAAAAAATGGTAACACTAAAAAGTGGAAATATATTTAACACCAAAGCGGATACTATCGTAAATACCATTAACTGCGTGGGCGTTATGGGCGCTGGTATAGCATATGAGTTTAGGCTGCGCTATCCTGAGATGTTTGCACGATATGTCGAGCTTTGCAGTGAAGGCAACCCAAATAAAATAGAGATAGGTAAACTATGGTTATACAAGGCTGATGACGGACGACAGGTGCTAAATTTCCCTACCAAAAAGCACTGGAAAGATCCGTCAAAAATGAGCTACATAAAAGTCGGTCTTGAAAAATTTGTAAATACATATGCTAGCAAAAACATCGACAGCGTCGCATTTCCTCTTCTTGGTGCTGCAAATGGCGGACTTGATAAAGATGAAGTTATAAATTTGATGATGGAATTTCTCGAGCCTCTAAAAATAGAGTGCGAAATTTGGGAATTTGATGAAAATGCAAGTGATGATTTGTATGATGAATTTGCGCTAAATTTTGATATCAATGAGCTAAAAAGACAAGCCAAGATCCTAGGCGTAAAAAATATAAGATTTCAGGCTATCAAAGATGCGATAGATAGCGGGCTATATCACTCGCTAAGCTCTTTGCTAAGAGCTCCTGGCATAGGCGACAAGTCGCTCGAGGCATGTTTTAGGATAGTCAAAAGCATGCCTAAAAAACTATTTTAGCTAGAGCAAATTTTTACCTTCTTCTATCTTTTTTATGATCTTTTGTTTTAGCTCCACTGGGGCTAAAATTTTAACGTATCCCAAAAACTCCATTATAAAAAACTCTATCTCTTTAAGATCCGTAAAATGATAACTAACCACGATCGCCCCGTCTGTCTTGCGCTCTATGATCTTTTGCGACTGAAAAAAGTTTTTTCTCTCAAACAAAAATGCTTTTTGTGGACTGATCTCGAGCCGCACTTCTATGAGCGAGCTTCTCCACTCATGCGAAAAAACAGCAAATGGCGTCTGGATGTTTTTTATAAAATCATCGATGTTGTAGTCGTGATTAAACGTTTCGCCTTTGATAACCTCTAAATTTACTATCCCAGCTATCCTAAAAAGTGAAAAATCATACTCGTTGTTGCTATTTGCCAGATATAAATTTTCATTGATTAGCAAAATTTTATATGGCTTCACCTCTTTAAATTTTTTGCTATTGGATCTGCTCGTAGGCGTATACTCAATTGCGAGCTTTTTTCTATAGCGTATCGCATCTTCTAGTGTTTTTATGACGCTTTTGTCTAGTTCTGTCTCGATCGGGCTTGTGATAAAGTCATAAACGCCCAATGATTCATTTATGGTTTGAGATACGGCCGTTTTCTTGCTGGTTTCGTTAAATTTTTGAGAGTTTTTGGCAAGCATCGTGTAGATTATCTTTAGGACACTTCTCTTTCTCTCATCTAGCAGATCATCGAGTAAATTTGTATTGATGGCCTGGTAGCAGCCAGGATCTGTTCTCTTTATATCCATCTCGCTAAACACACTTTTTATCGTGTCAAAGTCTCGTCTTATGGTTTTATAGTTTAGTCTTGGCGTCTCGTCCTTTTCATTTACCCACAGCTCATCTTGTGCGGTATCGATTATTTCGCCGCGATTTAGTTTTTTAAGTAGCCACAGTATCCTGGTCTGAGCATCCATCGCTTTATCCTTTATACTCTAAAGTTTTTTATTAATTATACACAATATGTCCATATGTTGTCTTATAATTCACTCAACGAAACAAAATAATTCAACACAAAGGGGTCAAAATGGCAAAATGCTATTCACGTTCATCTTCTTCAAAATCATGCTCAAGCAGATCTTACTCATCTGCCCGTGCTCACCAAAAAGTCGGTCAAAGCTTTGGCGGCTATACCAAAGTCCAAACGACTAAGGGCACGTTCCGCATGAAGCCAACTTCCAAATAGTTGGCTTATGCAAGCCGTGGACTGGGTTCATGGCTTCTTTATGACTGCTTTGTTTAATAAAATATGGACATTCTAGGAAATATGAAATCAAGTTTACTGCATGAAATATCTGCAGCTCAATATACGTAGCTTGTGGTTATTTTACTTTTTTACTTTGTAAATTTCAAATCTTTTTAAAATTCATTCATAACATAGGTAGCCCTCGTTTTGTAAATTTAATAATTTACAAAAGCTTCGTAAGAAAGCCAAAATTCTCTTTCTATTTTCGTTCTCTAACTCTTTATCTTTGCCGAGTATTCAACTGGATGTGGACTGGCTTTGGCAAAAACCCATTAAAAGCACTAGAAACCGTTAAAAAAGGATTTTTGCCATAATCTTTTTTGAGATCTTTGATCTCTTCTTGCCAAATTTTATACCTCCCTCATAGACCAGCAAAACATATCAAAAGCATTGTCGTTCAATTGAGTCACAAACTATAAATAAATCCCCTAGATCGGGTCAAATTTGTTTAAATACCATAAGGGCGGCAGTATGAAACTAGAATTCAGACCGTTTCAATCCCCTAGATCGGGTCAAATTTGTTTAAATCTTTGACAAAGTATGCCTTCCTTTCGTCAATTCCTAAACTCGTTTCAATCCCCTAGATCGGGTCAAATTTGTTTAAATGTTTCAAGTATGCAAAAGACCGTAGATGACGGATTTTTTAATTTTTTGTTTCAATCCCCTAGATCGGGTCAAATTTGTTTAAATAAATTTTAAAGTTGGTAATTACGCAAACCAAAAATAACCTGTTTCAATCCCCTAGATCGGGTCAAATTTGTTCAAATCATTTATCTTTCTACCAACAATCCTGTGGGTAGCAACGTTTCAATCCCCTAGATCGGGTCAAATTTGTTCAAATAACTTTGTTATTGAGACTCTGGAGGAGATAGTAGGATCTCTGTTTCAATCCCCTAGATCGGGTCAAATTTGTTCAAATTTATGACTGGAGAGGGGGAAAAGAAAACTAAACAATTTTGCATTTCAATCCCCTAGATCGGGTCAAATTTGTTCAAATGTTTGGTAAAGCGGCATGGAACCAGCTTAAAGATCGTTTCAATCCCCTAGATCGGGTCAAATTTGTTCAAATCTTTTTAATGAGCAAGTGCCAAAAGATCGCTATATGTTTCAATCCCCTAGATCGGGTCAAATTTGTTCAAATGATGATGAGGACTACTTCGAGATGAAGCTAATAACGCAGTTTCAATCCCCTAGATCGGGTCAAATTTGTTCAAATGCAGACGCAGATGAGTTTGTGACTATATTGCCTCAACACAGTTTCAATCCCCTAGATCGGGTCAAATTTGTTCAAATTTTGAACCATTTACGTCTGTCGGCGAGCTAAACATTTATGTTTCAATCCCCTAGATCGGGTCAAATTTGTTCAAATCCTTGGGTATGCGCTTGGCGATGGAGTTAAAGTCCACTATAAGTTTCAATCCCCTAGATCGGGTCAAATTTGTTCAAATAAATAATTTTACCATCTCTACTCTTGAGGAGATTGTTGACGTTTCAATCCCCTAGATCGGGTCAAATTTGTTCAAATCTCTAGACGATAGTCTAGATGACATCGTCTTTGATGATGTTTCAATCCCCTAGATCGGGTCAAATTTGTTCAAATATAATGGCGAAGCGTTCATTCGCTTCGACTGCCGCAAGGCAGATGGGTTTCAATCCCCTAGATCGGGTCAAATTTGTTCAAATGAGAGATTGGAGTTATCCAATCTAAAGAGATTACGAAAACCGTTTCAATCCCCTAGATCGGGTCAAATTTGTTCAAATTTCAAGAGAAAAGGTGGTATTAATATGTTAGAGGCAATTCTAGTTTCAATCCCCTAGATCGGGTCAAATTTGTTCAAATGACATGAATCTGAAACTTGCGGGTTTCAGGGCTGAGTCGTTTCAATCCCCTAGATCGGGTCAAATTTGTTCAAATTAAGGCTCGCGTCGAGACTGCTCTTGATGCAGACATTGAGTGGTTTCAATCCCCTAGATCGGGTCAAATTTGTTCAAATTTCTCAATTTAATATAAAAATTTTTTAATAAAGGAGATAGGTTTCAATCCCCTAGATCGGGTCAAATTTGTTTAAATTGACCTTCTACCAGACTTCGAACTTGACAACACTGATGACGTTTCAATCCCCTAGATCGGGTCAAATTTGTTTAAATGTAGAAATGGACTGGCACGATAGTGCCTCAATAGAAAAGTTTCAATCCCCTAGATCGGGTCAAATTTGTTTAAATTTGCTTCTTAATGAAGCGACCAAGGCAAGAATTGAAACGTCGTTTCAATCCCCTAGATCGGGTCAAATTTGTTTAAATTCATCTTGATATTTATGTTTCTCCCTACATTGCTTTGGGTTTCAATCCCCTAGATCGGGTCAAATTTGTTTAAATAACTAACAATGACAAAGGAGAAATAAATGGAGTGGATTTGTTTCAATCCCCTAGATCGGGTCAAATTTGTTTAAATAACAAAGAGGGAGGAACCCTCTATGTTTGAGATTATAATAAGTTTCAATCCCCTAGATCGGGTCAAATTTGTTTAAATTTATCTACCTTGAGTTATGGAATGGGAAGTATGGGAAAGCGTTTCAATCCCCTAGATCGGGTCAAATTTGTTTAAATGGGTTTAAGATGGCTATAATCAAAAAGAGTTCTCAAACAGCGTTTCAATCCCCTAGATCGGGTCAAATTTGTTCAAATGGCTAGAGTTGAGACTAGCCTAGATACGGACATCGAATGGTTTCAATCCCCTAGATCGGGTCAAATTTGTTCAAATGTTATGAAATTGTTTTCAACATTTTCAACAGTAGTTGTTTCAATCCCCTAGATCGGGTCAAATTTGTTCAAATTTGGAAGGTATGTAACATATAAAGGTGCTGTTAAAGCTTGTTTCAATCCCCTAGATCGGGTCAAATTTGTTCAAATACAAGCGTTTGAGGCTGTTCTCAAAATTGAGAACCAATGTTTCAATCCCCTAGATCGGGTCAAATTTGTTCAAATTAGTTGATAGTGCTAAACTATCTAAAAGCGCAAAATCAGAGTGTTTCAATCCCCTAGATCGGGTCAAATTTGTTCAAATGAAGCGTGAAAAACGCTTACACTACTCGTAAAGGATTTCAGTTTCAATCCCCTAGATCGGGTCAAATTTGTTCAAATTATTTTATGCCGGCTTTGGTGGCCGAATTGAAGGCCAATGAGTTTCAATCCCCTAGATCGGGTCAAATTTGTTCAAATGTGCTTGCTACACCATGTCCGATCTTTCTATAGACCCTATAACGTTTCAATCCCCTAGATCGGGTCAAATTTGTTCAAATGACAAGAAAATGAAAACTATTAACGAATACTACAAAAGTTTCAATCCCCTAGATCGGGTCAAATTTGTTCAAATCATATAGAGGTGCCATCGAGGCATGGAAAAAACTAACAATGGTTTCAATCCCCTAGATCGGGTCAAATTTGTTCAAATAGCCTAAAAGACTATTCTCGCAAAATAAAAACTAACAAATTTATTTAAGAAAACATCTTTTAAAACACCTAAAATTCGCAAAAATCTCAAAAAAGTTCGCAAATGTATAGGTATTAAAAAATACTAACTTGGCAAATTTAACAATGATAAGTTAAAGAACCCCTAAATTTAGGCATTTGTTATTTTAAAAAAGTTCGCAAATCTCTTTTAAAATTTTCAAATTTTATAGGTTTGCGAACTCTAAGCGATATATAAGTTTCGCAATGCCCTAAAATACGTTATCCTAAACTTAAGCATAACTAAAAGTTCGCAAATGTAGAAGAGCATATTTTAAAATATAGAGGTTTGCGAACTTATTTGGCGAGATTTTAACCAAAAAGTGGCAAATTTAAGCTAAAAAAGTTCGCAAATCTAAATTTGGAGAGAAGACATAAGAATGGTATAAGCTAGACAAAGAGTTCTTGCGTCTCGAAGATGGCTGGTTTATCGCAAAGCTCAAAACTTTTGCCGACACAGTTTTCGCATAGTCTGTAAAATCTTAGGCTATCGGTTTTGGTATTTAGCAAAGGCTTGGCGTCTTTGATCAGCTTTTTAAGCTTGGTTTCATTTATCTCACACTCAAAGACGCTAAAATTTACGCGATATCCGATACCTTCTAGGATATCGGAGAGCTTTTTGCGGTTTTTGTCGTTTTGTATGTCGTAGGCGATGACGAATTTCATTAAAATTTCCCTACAAAAGGCTTATAGCTTTTGCTATCGCCGTTTATGAAGCGAGCTAGGTCGTAGCACTCTTGCATTATGATATTTTCGCATTTGCAAGACTCTTTTTTCCACATGGTGTAGCTTCCGAGTTTTTCTTTCATGTTTTGGGCTATGAGCTTTTTAGAAGCGTCGGTGAGAAGCCCTTCTTTGTTTAGTGCGATTGGTTCGTCTTTGTTTAGCATCGAGACTATGACTCTATCTACCATAAATGTCCTAAACTGCTCTATCATATCAAAAACTAGGGTCGGCTTTGTGCTGTCAAGCGCATGCAAAAATGAGATATGTAGGCTAAGCCCTGCTAGATATAGGCACTCTTGGACTTTGGAGTAGAGTATGGCGTAGGCGTAGTTTAGTGATGAATTTACGATATCTTTGGCGCCAAATGTTATGCGCTTTTCAAACTCAACCGGTAATATGTTCTTTATGCCGTCCCAGTAAATGGCCGCAGCCGAGCCCTCAAAGCCTAGAAGCTCGTTTGTGTTTTTGGCGTATTTTAGCTTTCTAGCCAGGATATTTTCCAGTTTTTGGATGTTTTGGGCTAGGGATTTGTGGTATTTGTTTAGGTACTTTAGGTAGTTGGTTTGGTTTTTTATCTTTGCCTCGACTAAGGACATGGCGATGTATAGCTGGGCTGGTGTGTTTAGGAGCATGGCTTGCTTGTGCGTAGTTTGCGTAGAGACGCTGTTGTAAGCTAGCAAAGTGGCGTATGGGACGTAGTGTTTGTCTATAAAGTCGATATGGATTTTTTCTCTTGCGCAGCGCCAGATCGCCGCAGAAGATAACGAGATGTGTTCGCTATCAACGATGATGCGTGAAATTTTAGAGATGGGAAATTCTTTGTAAATTTTGCCGTATTGTTTTATGACAAATTTGTTTTTGCTAAGACCTAGATGGACTCCGATCTGATTGATATGAAGCGTAGAATCCGAAGCGATCTTGGTTGCGTAGAAATTTCGCTTTTGGTTTATCTTGCGGGAGTCGTTGTCGTAGCTTTTTTGAGATAGATATTTGTCATAGCCTTTTGTTATGGCTAGAGTTATCTTGTCTTTTATCTCGTTTTGATTAAATAGTACTCCAAAATCTATCTTTTCAAGATAGAGCGTAAAATCTTTTTTTGAGTTTATACTTTTGTTTTGCTTATACAAGGCGATCTTTTGCGATAAGGAGTCTATGAGGTGCTCTTTTATCTGCGTTATTTGCGGTGAGTTTGGCGGTATGATCTTTAGATAGTAGTTTTTAAGCGTAAGCAAGATGGCGTTTATCTCATCTATATAGTCTATGAAATTTGACTTTTCTTTGCTTGCGGAGTGTAAATTTGAGATGATCTTTTGAATTTTGTCGTTATCTACGCAGCGGTTTTTACCGAAGAAACGAACGCCTAGGAAGACAAAACCGTCGTTTATGTTTACGACTTTTGTTTTTTCTTTGTTGAGAGATAGATTTAGTAGTTTTAAAAAGTCATCTAGTTTTTGCTCAAATTCGGTCGCTTCGTCTTTTTCTGCAAAGCACACGATAAAATCGTCCGCATATCTGACAAATTTATCCGTGGTCTTGTTTATAAATCTATCCATCAAATCAAGATAGATGTTTGATAGCATAGGAGATAGGATATCGCCTTGGTTCACGCCGATTTTATGCTCTTTAAAATCGCGCTTTAAAAATCCGCCGGTTTTTAAAAAGAGCGAGATAAGGTTTGTGATCTTTGCGTCTTTTATATGTTTTTGTAAAATTTGTAGTAGCTTTGAGTGGTTTACCGACTCGAAAAAGTCTTTTACGTCGGCTTTTAGTATCCAGCAGTAGCCCTCGTTTATGAAATTACTAGCTCTATTTATGGCTTTGTAAGTCGATTTATTTGGACGGTAGGCATAGGAATTTGATAAAAACGTTTCGTCAAAATACGGATTTAACTCCGAGTATAAAACTCTTTGAATCAACTTATCTTTTATGGAGGATATGCCTATGGGTCTTACTCCGCTACGATTTTCTTTGGGGATGTTTATCTTTCTTAGCGGCTCTGGCGTGTAGGTACCGTTTATTAATGAACGCATGAGATAGGTTACGTTTTGGCTAAAATTTTTCTTAAAGTCTGCATATGAGATCTCGTCTAAGCCCAGAGAATTTGCAGAAATTTCGTCAAAGGCGGAGCTTAAAGCGTTTTTGGTAAATATCTGTTCTAAGGTTTTGGTAAACATATTGATGCCCGCCTTTAAATAGGTAGAGTTTTTCTATTATCTATATGTGTGGTAAATTTTGCTAAATTGCTATTTTCTTTTAGTTCATATATGCTTAAAGAAATCTGTTTATTTCCGTTAAAAAGTCTCATGTGTGACCTTTTGAATAGATTTTACATCGCTGTTAAGAATAGTCTGCCGATTTCTAAGTGCTCGTATAGATATCTGGCGATAAATTTTTAATTTGGCGCCGACTTTATGTTTGGCTATGTCATATCATGCCTGCCATTTTGCCTTCAATGCTTATCGAGCTGATTGGTATTTCCGCTGTTTACACCCTTTGCTGCCATTATAGCATTTTCGTCCCTTAGATTGGTCAAATTTGTTTAAATTGCGGTATTTAAAAAATACCAACTTCATAAAATTAATAATGACAAGTAAAGGAACCTCTAAAATAGGCATTTATCATCTTAAATAAGTTTGCAAATTAAAAATTTAAATAAAACAGATATGGGCGTGCGTAAAAATGTAAAAAAATAATAATTTTTAAGCAAAAAGCTTAAAAATAATAAACATTTATTTTTAATTTATGTATAATAACAGAAATTAAAAATTGAGCGGTAAAGTGAATAACGAAACTAGTATGATTTTGATATTTTCTCGCGAGCTAAGGACTGCAAGGAATGGTCTTGACATGCCGTTAGAACTACCAAATCTCAATAAATTTATATCCAATCTTAAAAAATTCATAAAAACAAATGCAAACAATGGCGCAAAAGAGAGCATGAAGTGCAAGCTTTTTGAGTATGTGAAAATGGGTGGTACAGATGAGATATGCCGAGCTTAGAGTGCTGTTTAGATCGTCGCAAAAGCCGCCGTTTTTTATCGGCTCCCAGGTGAGAGGAGCTTTTGGTTATGCGCTAAAAAGCGTGAGCTGTATAAACCCGTCATATAAGTGTGGCGAGTGCTTTGCAAATGAGAGCTGCTTATACTACGACTTTTATGAAAAGAAAAATAGCTACCATAGATATAGACTCGATTTTGAGCTAGGCGCTGAAATTTACGATTTTGGTATAGTTTTGCTAGGAAATGCGTGCGAAAAACTACCATATATAGCCTCTGCGGCGTATATGATGCTAAAAAGATATGGTCTTGGCAAAGATAGGATCAAATACGAGAAATTTGATATGTATGTAAATGGTAGCGCATGCCTAAAGGACGATAAGATAAGCTTGCCTAGAGATTATGTGAAAGAATTTAGCTTTGATGGCTGTAGTGGCGACGTTAAGGTCAAATTTGTAACACCGCTAAGGATAAAAAAAGAGAATGTTTTTTTAAAAAATGACAATATAAGTCTAAAAGAGATATTAAACTCCATCTACCAAAGAAGGCTAAGCCTCTTTGGACAAGATCATGAGGCGTTGCCATTTGAAGTAAAAGGCGAAATAACCAAAAAGGATCTAAGATACGTGGAGCTAACTAGGCGTAGTAATAGGCAAAATACTACTATGAATTTTGGCGGACTAGTAGGCTCTTTGGAGATAAAAGGCGTTAGCAAAGAGTGCATGGAGCTACTAAAGCTAGGCGAGATAATAGGCGTAGGGAAGCAGACTGTTTTTGGACTAGGAAAAATAAAAACGGAGGATATGAATGAGCAAATTTAGCAGTTATTTTAGCGATGAGTTTGCCGCTTTGGAGCAAAGATCAAAAGATATAGATGAGATATTGCAAGATAAGATGTTTTTAATCGGCGGGGATTTTTACGGGATACAAAAATTTATATTTGACAACCTAGGCTCAAAAAATGCAGCCAAAGTGCTAAGGGCAAAGTCTGCATTTTGCGAACTTTTCATGGTAGTTTTGTCTAAATTTATCTGCCAAAAATTTAGCATAGACGAAAAGCATATCTTGTCATGCACGGCTGGTAAATTTGAGATACTATCCCCTAAATTTGACGAAGCTATTTTTAAAGAGATAAAAGGCGTTGTAAATGCTTATTTTATAAAAAATTTCTTTGGCGTTAGCGGTGTTAGTCTATCTTGCGTGGAGTGTGAGAGGGCGGACTTTATGGAGCCACAGCGATATAAAGAGCTAAGAGATAAGATCAGCAAGACTGTAGAACTAGAGAAATTTAAAAAGCTAAATTTAAAAGAGCAAGAGCCCGTGCTTTCATATGATAAGGGCATAACAAATCAAACCCTTTGCAGAATTTGCAACATAAGAAAGATAGTGCACGATAAGGACAAATGCGAAATTTGCAGTGCCTTTGTGCGTCTTGGCGAGAGGTTGGCTAGCGATAGCAAGAAGGTAAATAGCAAAGCTATAGGCATAGACTTTATGGACGTGGATCTTGAGATAACGGAAAATATAAGATCATACGTCGCTAAAAATGCAGGTGAGATAGTAGACTTTGAAGATCTGGCTAAAAAATCGCGCGGAGATAATGCGATCGCTGTAATAAAAGCCGACGTGGATAATATGGGAAATTTCATAAAACATAGCGACGTGACGCAAAGCTTTGCAAATTTTGACACATTTTCAAAGGGGATAAATAACTTTTTCTCTCTATATGTGCCACGCAAGATGAAAGAGAAATTTGAAAATAGCTACACGGTCTTTGCGGGAGGAGATGATCTGCTGATAGTTGGTAGTTATGACCAGATGATAGAGCTTGCTGTTTTTGTAAGGCAAGAGTTTATGAAATTTATAAAGACAAAAGATCTAAGCATATCTTTTGGCGTCATTTTAGCAAAACCATCTACGCCTATAAGCTTTCTAGCTCAAACTAGCGAAAAATGGCTGGAGAGCTCAAAAGAGATGAGTGGAAAAGACGCGATTAGTATATTTGGCGAGACTGCTAAGTGGGAGAGCTATTTAAGCGTCAGAAGTAAAATTTTAGATGAGTTTGTGAAATTTAATATAGACAATACGGCGTTTTTGTATAGACTACTTGAGCTTTGCGAGATGAGTAAAAATGTATGCGAGGACGTAAGAAATACGATGTGGAAGTCAAAGCTAAGTTATAGCTTCACTAGAAATATGCAGGGTAAGCAAGGGGGCGGCGATATGAATGAGCTACTTCTTATGCTAAATAATGTGATAGAAAACAATCCAAAGGAGAGCAAAATGGCTATTTGTGAATACATATATAAAAGGAGAGAGCGATGAATGGATATAGAAATGGCGGTGGCAATTATAATGCCGGCAATAAACCGCAAGCAAACTCTTTGCCGCCAATCGTTTTAGACTACAAAAAAGATCCAAATTTGTTTGATACAACGGCAAAAACGGTTGCTGAGAAAATATCAGGAACAAAGGCTACGCAAATGAGAGCATTTTATGACTATGTCATAGAGTTAGAGCAAAAATCAAACACCGAAGACTTTAGCGAAATTTTGCCATTTGTAAAGATGCTAAATTCAAAAGCGGCTTATTCAAACGCCAGAAAACATTCTAGTAATGAATTCGTTGAGATGATAAACAAATGTGTGGCTCAGGTGGCAACAAAAGATGATCTAAGGGTATTTAAACTCTTTTTTGAGGCCGTTATCGGCTTTTCTAAAAAATAAGGAGAGAATATGAAAATTTTAACTTTAAAGGGACAAATAGAGCTTTTAAGCGGACTTCATATAGGTGGCGGCGATGATACTATGAAGATAGGCGGTATAGACTCGCAGGTGATAAAAGATATAAACACAAATAAGCCTTATATCCCTGGAAGCTCACTAAAGGGCAAAATGAGAAGCCTGCTAGAGTGGAATAATAGGCTAGTTAGTTATGGCGAAGGCGAGGTTTTTAACTCTAAAATTTTAGAAAAAGTCCCAGATCCAGATAAAAAATCAGCTCAAAATTTACTAAAAATTTTTGGCGATAAAGAGAATAAATTTGGCATTACTAGAATAAGCGTAGGTGATTGCGTGTTATCTAAAGAGAGCGAAGGTCTAAAACTAAGCGAAGCAAAATATGAAAACGTGATCAACAGAGAAAGCGGAACTGCTGAGCACCCGCGCCAGATCGAGCGCGTGCCGGCTGGAGTAAAATTTGATCTAGTTATCAGACTAAAAGTTTTTGATGAAAAAGAGCCTTATAACGACAACGAAAACGAGCTAAAACAGATGGTTGAGAGCGGACTTAAGCTAATAGAAAACGATTATCTAGGCGGTAGCGGCTCAAGAGGTTACGGAAGGGTTAAATTCGAGTGGGAGTGGGAATAATGACGCTTTATAAAACTACCATAACGCCTAAGTCAAATTTTACTACGCCGTTAAAAGGCGATACCTTGTTTGGGCAAATTTGCTGGGCGATCAGATACGCACTCGGGGAAGATAGGCTAAATGAGCTATTAAGTGACTACGATAAAAAGCCGTTTTTGATAGTATCTGATGGTTTTGCTAGCGGATATTTGCCAAAGCCTAGTATGCCAAGTCATCTTTTGGGCGAAAATTTGGATCTAAAAAAAGAAAATAGAAAGAAAATTTGGCTTAGCATGGAGGATTTGCAAGGTGGAAATTTCAAAAATGCTAAAACAAGCAAAGAGATCGACTATGAGCTAACAAAGAATGCAACGATCAAAAACTCCATAAACTATCTCACGTTTACAACCGATGACAGCGGTAAATTTGCGCCATATGCTTTGGTGGAGATGAAATTTAGTAAGCAAGATATCTACTTTTTGCTAGATGATAGATTTAAGCTTGATGAGCTAGAAAAAGCGCTTGATGTTGTATCTAAGAGCGGCTACGGCAAGAGAGCTAGCATAGGCAAAGGGACGTTTGAGTATAGCGCGTTTGAAAAGGTATCTGTTAAAAATAGTTCAAATGCCTTTATGACGCTTAGTCTAGTCGTGATAGATGATGAAAATTTAAAAGAATTTTACTATGAGCCGTTTACGAGATTTGGCAAACATGGCGGAGGGCTTGCAAACACGAATCCTTTTAAAAGCCCTATTCTAATGGCCGATAGCGGTAGCGTGGCGGTATATGAAGAAATTTGCGAAAAAGAGTATATAGGAAAGGCTATAAGCGGACACTCCGCAAATGCGAACACGGTACACCAAGGATATAGCATACTAATAGCTACGGAGATAAAAAATGCGCAATGAAACTAAAAACTATAAGATAAAACTAAAACCTATAAGCCCGATACATATAGGCACCGGCGAGGCCTATGAGCCCATGAATTATGTCATAGATGTGGATTTAAAAGACGGCAAGGACTATATGTATGTTTTTGATGAATTTGAATTTGTTAAAGGACTTGATGATAAGTCTAAAGAGGAATTCGGAAAAATAGTTTCAAATTTATCTGGAGATACATTGTTTGCATTGCAGAAATTTATAAAAGACAAAAGTGCCTTAGCTAAGAAAAAATCTTTTCAAAAGATTTTAGTATCCCCAAAAGTAGCAAAGGAATATAGGGAAAAAATAGGTAGGGCAGTACAAAAAGAAGGTGGTGGTAAAAAAGTCATAAATCATCTGATCATCGAAAAAACATTCATATCTCCAAATCTTAAAAAGGCCATAATCCCTGGTAGCTCTTTAAAAGGGGCAATAGCGACAGCCTTTGGCGAAATGCTTTATAAAAAAGCAAGAAATTATGACACAAAAGAATATTTTAGTAATTTCTCGGTTGCTGATAGTAATGTTATACAGTCGCACACATTTGTCGCCGATGCGGTAAATATAAGGAGAAATAGGGCCTCTAAGGATGATGGCGGTAAAGGCGTGAAAGTGCGATATGAGGCTATAAATTCAAAAAGTGAATTTGAGACGGTATTTACGATAGAAAATGGTAAATTTAATATAAAAGAGCTGATAACAGCTTGTAACTCTCACTATATGCCGATATTTGCCTCTCAATTTAGCTATAAAACAGATGAATTTACGCGCGAAGCACTATCTGACAAGTTTATTGAAAAATATGAAAATTTAAAACTAGCAGACAATCAATTTTTATTGAGAGTCGGTAAACATAGCGGCGCAAGGGCTGTTACGGTAGATGGCGTGAGAAAGATAAAAATAATGAAGGGCAAAGGGCAAAAACCATCTTTTGGAGATGAGGAAACTACTATATGGCTTATAAATAAACAGCCGTTTGGATGGCTACTTTGCGAAATTTTAGAAGATAATTAAATAGTTAATGTAGGGGAGGTGAGCATATTTTGGTATATTTATTTGTGTACAAAATATATAAAACCGTAAATCATATAAGCAAACAAATCAACGTACCAACAAGCTTACCGTATATTTAAAACTCTAAGAGCAGAAATGGTGATTTGATTAAAGTGACAAGAAAATTTATACAATTAGGTATATGGGGTCACTTTGTGAGTTTTTAACAAAAACTAAAGTCTTATTTTTTACGACGTTCATATCGCTGTCATATATTTTTACATCATATTCATTTGACTCTATTTTGTCGCAGATAGCATTTATTCTTAAGGCATTAAAAAGATTGTCTAAATATTCAATAGTGGTATGTTGACCAACCCCAAAGTAATGCTTCTTGCTCCAATTTTTCTCAATCTCTTTAAAAATTTCCTCTATATGATCCCTTGGCTCTCCTTGCTTACCACATACGTCCATTATGTGTTTTGCTATGGCTTTAGGTATATGGTAAAAACCTCCGATTATATTAAAGTCATCTTTTATGGGCAAACTATAAACAATTATATATAAATCATCTAATGCAAAATTATCTCGGTCTAGTGGGATATTAAAGGCTATCTTTACTATTTCTTCTTTCGATCTCCTTGTGTATAGCATGTGATCGTTATCTGGTAAGTCATTAATCGGGATCCTAAAAATCAGCCTCTCCCAATCTTTTATCTGCTTATCTTCTATTAAAAATTTTGCATTACTCGGATAAACGCACAACATCTTGTCTTCGTAACACCCAAAAATATTATAATACTTGCCTTTAGATATATTGCCTATCATATCGATATTGTCTTTTTTGATACTTCCAAACTCAAAATACCGCGCTCCAAAGCCTTCTATACAGATATCTACGCCATTGTTATAGTCCTTTTTGATGTATTTTTCCACTAAAAAGCCGTTAGTCATAAAAATAATATACCTTTGGTTAATGCTCGTTTTTGTTTTTATATTTATCTGCTTTAGTTCGATTTTTTCTAGCTCTTTTATGAAATTATTTCTTTTGGCGGCTCTTTGAAATAAATCATGTTCACTAATTTTGCAAAATAATCTATCCTCAAAATTTACGGTATCTACGAGTATTTCGTTTAAATGTAGCTTTTGTATGTAGTCGGCTAGGTTTTTTACGTAGTACACTCCTTTTAAAGCGCATTCGCCATCAAGCTCTAAAACGCTCAAAGGCATGTTTGAAATAAACAAATTTTTTATATCAAATTTTTCTTTTGGCTCAAGTTCAAATTCATAAAATGTTTCGCTAGCGCCTATCTCATCGAGTTTGACTATGGAAGCTTTATCGTTGTTTTTAGATTTTAAAAAATTATTTGGAAAAAACGTATCATAACAAAAATTATTTGCCTCGTGACCGTAAAAATGCTTAGCGTCTTTTTGTATGCCATTTTCGTAAATCTCCACAAAAATATCATAAGTATATAAGCCTCTTGTATTTGAATGCTGAGTTTTGCCGATATAGATGTTATCTAGGATTGGTAATAGTAGTGTATTTTCCTGAGTAAAATTTAACTTTTCTAGCGGATCGCTACTTGATTCCAACGCTTTATAATCTATCTCTTGCGGTCCAGCTTCCTTGATCGCTATCGCATATGTTTTTGCGGTCTTTATGCGTATTTTCGCGTATTTTTTCATGTCGTATCCTTGTATGAATTTATGGTATATTGTAGCCGATTGGATTGGACATTCTGTGTCTGCGTTTTTTTGGTATAATGGCAAAAATTTATGGAGGAGAGGAAAAATATGATAGAGAAATTAACGCTTAGAACAAGAGCATATATTTTAACAGACAAAAGATTTGAGAATTTTATATCTAATCCCAGTGACTGGTTTTATACTGAAAAAGACGACGAGAAGGTGATTGTAAAAAGTATTTCAAAAAGAGCCGATAAGAAATATAGGCTTTTATTAAAAAAAGAAATATTGGAAAAAGTTAAAAATAATGTCAATGTAATTATTGGTTGCATTGATGATGATAAATTTTATAGGCTTGAGCTTGAGATAAAAAAATTTGATGCTGATATGGAGGTGCTTTTTAATGATAAATTTGAAATTTGTAAAAATAAAGATAGTGTAACAGTAGCACAAAAAGATATGATTGACTTAAATATCGAATCATTTACTGATTATGCCGATAACGATAGAAGAATAAATAGCCTAGCTACTGCGGATAGAATAGAAGGTTTTGGCGGAAGAGATGAATTTTTAAATTGGTATAACAATCAAGAGAAAAAATGCTGCTATTGCGGCGTTGAAGAAGCAGACCTAAAAAAATATTTTCATAGCAAAAACACACAATATGAAGATGCTAGACAAAGAGGAAAATTTTTAGAAGTTGAGCGAGTGATAACAGCGCCAGAAAATAAATATTCAAAAGATAATTGTCGTTTGGCTTGTTACATTTGTAATAATGCAAAAAGTGATTTTTTGTCGGCTGAGAGTTTTGAACCTATTGCCAGAGGTATAAACAAATTTTGGAATAACTATCTAAACAAAAATGTGGAATTTCCAGAAAACTTTGAATATTGGAGTAAAAACAAAAAATAGTTTTAAAAATGGCGGTAACTCTACCGCCCAAATTTCTCTGCCGTTATGCAGTGTAGCGCCCCGCCATACTCTATGATCTCGCTCAAATTTATCGTTTCCACCGCGCAGCCGCTATAAAATTTCCTGATTTGCTCCACCGCCGCATCATCCTCATCTATGCCGTATATCGGAACTATTAAAATATCCTTAATTTTAATAAAATTTAAGTAAGCGCCCCAGTCTCTCTTTTTAGTGAAAAATCCCTCTTTATACTTCATAAATTTCACATCCAAGCCACTCTTTTTAAGCGCTTTTGTGAGCCTATCATTAAAGCTTTTGCTCTCATTTGAAAAGTCATTTACCAGCACGCTATTTTCATCTATCCACCTTACCATGCCATCGCTGTGCCCTAGCATATCGTATGGCTGTCTTGGTATGATTATAAGCTCGTTTAGCGCGCATTTTTGCTTTATGGTCTCCACGATCTCGGCTTTTGTTTTCAGTGGATTTTCCTTGAAAATTTTATCGGTCATTATGGCTTTATTTTTATGCCTTATGAAATTTCCGCCGTCTATAACTAAGTCTATATGGTTGCTTGTATATCGGATTTTGGTTCTTAGGTGGTTATACTTATCGCTTTTTAGATAGTCCGGATCGTAAACGTAAGATGCAATGCGCCCATCATCAAGCAAAAACGGCATAAAGTCCCTCATCCAAATGTCTTTAGTTTCTAAAATTTCGCATTTTATATCGTATTTATCAAGGATAGAGCGCAAAGCATCGGTGATTTTGACGTAGTTTTTGATTAAAAGATTGGAAATAAGAATAGCTGGCTTCACTGTTTTTCCTAAATTTTAAGAATTTATTGTGATTTTGACAAATTCTACTAGCACATAAGGACTATTTTTTGTCCGATTTATTCATTATAATTTCACATATTGCAAAAAATGTATCGGCGATAAAAATAAAAAAAGGATAATTAGTGATTTTGCAAGCAGCTCAAAAATTAACACAAAACAGCTATAAAAAGGCACTTGGCCATGTTTAACAAGAGCACTTGCAAATTTGGAATAGCCTAGACGAGTTTATTACAAAGGAGCAGGGGGGCTTATTTTTAGAGCGTGATAGCAAAAGAGTGGCAGCTAAAAGCAGAATGGGCAAGGCTTCAGAGGAGCATAACCGAATTAAAAACAAAGCAGAGTTGCTTTGTGGCTTAAATTTAAAAATCTAAAAAATGGACATTTTTATCTAGCCAAAAAACACGTATATTTTTACAAAAAGTTATTTAGACAAAGAAATAAAAAAGTTTAAACATTTTAAAACAAAGGAGAAAAAATGGCAAAGAAAAAAGTTGTTAAATCAGCTCCAATAATTGAGCAGTTTATAGATTTAGCTAACACACAAAGGGAGCTAGCAGACGCATTGGGGTCTAAGTTTTTAGAATTTTGCAATGCATATTTAAACGAAAAATGCGTTATTACTAGAAATAGTTTTGATCAGCAAGGCTCTTTTTTGCCGGCATATCTAAATATTGAAGTTTCTACCAAAAAACCGACTTCTTATACATCAAGAGTAAATGCGTATGTTGGTAATGTATCTTTCGAGCTAACATATGATGCTCTGGGCGAAGAGTACGATGATGACCATTTTAAAGATGAATTAGTTAAGTTCTTAAATAGATAACGTTGTATCGCAAGATAAAACATGTGGTGCCAGATCACATTGGTCCAACATAAAGAGTCTTCAAGATAGGTAAAATTGTTATCGTACTAATATAGCAGGGATAAAAATCCCTACGTGGGTTGCTTGGTGGCTAATTTAACGAATTTTTGCTTCTCTTTGCACCAGTAAAACCCAAAACAATTAGATGCTATGATCAATCAAGGTTTTATACTTTTAACTTGAGATAGAATCAACAGGTTTAGTGGAGTAAAAAGCGATGAGTTTAGCTTGTTGGTCGTAGTATTTTTGCCTGCTTTTAGCAAATACGTCG
The DNA here is from genome assembly GCA_937965895.1 of uncultured Campylobacter sp. GTDB lineage: Bacteria > Campylobacterota > Campylobacteria > Campylobacterales > Campylobacteraceae > Campylobacter_A. The sequence goes on along the minus strand of CALCKS010000178.1, from coordinate 19,105 downwards.
AAATTTTCTAGTAATGAATTAGAGCTACTATTTATTAATACTTCTTTATTGATTTTTTTTAAAAAAATCTCAACACAACTCCTTCTATATGCTTTTTATAGGCGGTAGCCTCAAAGGCCAAATGATATTTGCCATAAACCCTATCACATCATCGCTAGCATCTTTTAGCTGTTCTTTTATTTTTTTATCAAATAGATTTTCTACCTCTGAAAAATATTTCATTAATTTTTTTCAAACGTCTCTTTATGATCTTTAAACGCCCCCCCCTTTTTTTAAATTAAGTTGTTGCAAAAAAAAATGCATAATGCAATTATTACCTATTTTTCTAGACTTTTGATGTCTAGTTTTTTATGTTAAAACTAAAAAATGAAAACTATTTTATTTAAATATAGTTTAAAAAAGTATAATAAATCCTTGATAAAGGCAGAAAAATGAGCAATAAATTTTTATCAAAATCCCTCTACGTACGAGACCTTCAGTGTTCAAAGTCGCTTTGGCTTAAAAAGTATAAGCCTGATGTTTTGGAATAAAATACAGATCCTGCCATATTCGAGACCGGAAACATGATAGGAGAGCTCGCCTGTGAGCTATTTGGCGGCAGTCAAAGGATAGAATTTGATGGCAGTAGCTTTAGTGAAAAGATAGCTCAAACTAAAAATTTTATAAAAAAAGGCGAAAAAGCAATATATGAAGCGACATTTTGTTTTGATGAAATTTTAGTTATGGTGGATATCTTGCAAGTCGTTGGTGGGAAACTCATCATAAACGAGGGAAAAAGTAGCACGAGCTTGTCCGATGTCTATATAGATGACGTGAGCATCCAGTACTATGTCATTAGCTCACTGGGATATGATGTGGAGTACATTAATGTGATACATCTAAATAATCAACACATTCGCGGCGAGAAGCTAGAGCTTGATAAGCTATTTGTTATAAAAGATGTAACGAATCGAATTGTGTCTATGCAAAGCAAAGTGGCTGAAAACATCAAAAAGTTAAAAAGGACTATAGGCGATGATGTTGAGCCAAATTTAGACATAGGGGCGCATTGTTTTAAGCCCTATGAGTACGATGGGATGAATCACTGCTGGCGCGAGCAAAGAAATATACCAGATGGGACTTCTGTTTTTAATATCACAAAGATCAGTAAGAAAAAAGCGACCGAGTTTTATCAAGACGGGATAGTAAATATTGCAGACATCAAAGACATAGACGCCTTTAACACAAATCAGCAGATACAAATAAAAGCTCAAATTAATGGGGAGGAATTTATTGATAAAGTAGCAATTAAGGAGTTTTTGGACACGCTTAGCTATCCGCTATATCATCTTGACTTTGAGACATTTCAGCAGGCCGTGCCTGAGTTTGTAGGTCTTAGGCCATATGAGCAGATACCTTTTCAGTTTTCTATCCACAAAGATGACGGCAAGGGAAATTTGGAGTATTTTGAGTTTTTAGCCGAGGTCGGAGCCGATCCTAGATACGAGCTGGCATTAAATTTGATCAAATTTATCCCACAAGATGCCTGCGTGCTAGCCTATCATGCTAGTTTTGAAAAGGGGGTGATACAGAATTAAGCTACACTGTTTCCGCAATTATCATCTCATCTTATGAATATACATAGCAACATCAAAGACCTTGAAATACCGTTTGCAAAGAAATTTTATTATCACCCAAAAATGTACGGAAGCTCATCCATCAAGAAAGTTCTACCGGCCATAGTACCTGGTTTTAAGGATGCGTATACAAATTTAAATTTAATCCATAACGGCGGTGAAGCCATGAGTGAATACGCAAAACTAAAAGGCAAAACCAGGGGCGAGCAAGACATGATTAGAAAGGCGCTTTTGGAATACTGCAAACTCGATACGCTAGCTATGGTTAAGGTTTTAGAAAAACTGCGTGAGGTGGCAAAATAGACAAAAAGTGTCTGCTTTACCGGCTATAATACCTATAGGTATTTTAAGCCATAGGAGGCAACATGGATAGTGACAAATTTGAGCTGGCACACGACACAATACTCCGCGCAAAAGAAATCGTCGCAAACGCCGAAGCCGTCATCATAACCGCAGGAGCAGGCATGGGCGTAGATAGCGGACTGCCCGATTTTAGAGGCGATCTTGGCTTTTGGAAAGCCTATCCGCCTTTAAAAGATAAAAATTTAAGCTTTACAGAAATGGCAAATCCGCAGTGGTTTTTTAGCAGTCCTGAGCTAGCCTGGGCGTTTTACGGACACAGGCTAAAGCTTTATAACAAAACCCAACCCCACGAGGGCTTTGCGCTACTAAAAAATCTTTGCGAAGCCAAAAATGGAAACTACTTTATCTACACTTCAAACGTCGACGGACACTTTACAAAGGCGGGATTTGACAAAGATAAAATTTATGAAGTCCACGGCTCCATTCACTACGCTCAGTGTATCCACAACGATGACGGAAACATCTGGAATATGGACGAAAATAGCGTGGAAGTGGACGAGGAGAAATTTGTCGCTACAAAGATGCCAGTTTGCCCAGAGTGCGGATGCGTGAGCCGTCCAAATATCCTTATGTTTTACGATCACGAGTTTAACCATAAAAGAGCTTGGGCGCAACGCAAAAAGTACGATGCGTGGCTTAGCCACAATATGAACTCGCGCATAGTTATAATCGAGATCGGAGCTGGGCTTGCCGTACCAACTATCAGGATTTTTGGAGAAAGGATGGCGAAAAGATTTAAAATGGCTCATCTAATCCGCATAAACCCGGTAGATACTCACGTAAGCGCATATCGAGGCATGGCGATAAAGGCTGGAGGACTTGAGGGATTAAGGATGCTCCTGGGTTAAACCAGGAGCGTAAAATTTGCTGATATTTCGCCGTTTTTTAGCGGCGAAATCTGATTTATGAAGTGAAATTTAGCGTCCGTTTTTAGCTCGCCTTTTATCAAATTTACCGCTTTGACGATAGCTAAAAGCGAGATATCGTCGCCAGAGCTTAACTCTAGTTTTAGCGACTTTACGGATGCCGTCGGTACTTCAAGGCCGCTTTTAAATTTAGCGTGGAGTTCGCTTAGTCTGCAACGAACGTCAAATTTAATCATCCTTTTCTCCTTTTGGTTAAATTTGATAAAATTATATATTTTAAAACGGACAAAACCGTGTCCAAATATGCGCCAAAAAGGAAACGAGATGAAAATTTTGCATGCAAGCGATTTGCACTTTGATAAGGCCAAATTTGATCAAATTTTAGATTTAGAATTTGACGTTTGTTGCATAAGCGGCGATCTGATAGACGCGAGTCAAAAAGACGTCGCAGGACAAAAGGCGTGGGTTAGGCAGTGGCTTGAAAATTTTAAAGGACGGATCTTTGTATGTAGCGGCAACCACGACGTAGACGGCTCTAGCGATGCCGCTTGGATGAGGATGCCAAACATTTACGCAGACGGCGATATAAAGATGATTGAAGGCATAAAATTCGGCTGCGTTCCTTATATGTGTACGGATATTTTGGACTTTGCAGAGTGCGACGTGCTGCTCGCGCATGTCCCGCCCGCTCACACGCAAACGGCCGTTGAGTGCGGCAGAGATTTTGGAGATAAAGAGCTTTATAGGGCGCTTAAATACGGTCTCATGAAGGCAAAAATTATCCTTTGCGGGCATGTACATTATCCGCTATCAAGAGTCGATAAAATCGGCAACTGCAAGATATATAACTCAAGTCTAGGGCTTAATATTATAGAAATTTGACCGACGATCGGCAATCAAATTTGTTAAATTTGGACCGCAAAATGTCCTAAAATGCAAGTAAAATCATCCAAAAAAGGAGTTGCCATGGATGAGATTTTACTACCGCCCCAGATCGAAAATAAAATCAAACTTTGGGCGCTAAGAGCGATCGAAAAATTTGGCTTGCCCGATAGTTTTTTTCAAAGATACGACGACATCTTGCAAAAAGGCGAATCCATAGCCAAGGCAAAAGTTAGGCTAAAAAAACGCCTTGCCGAGCTTGAAAAATCAAAAATAACCAGCATTGAGACTTTAGATAGGAATTTGGATGCTTTATGTGCGGTGCTAAATTTAGACGAAGTAGACAGAAAAATCATCGAATTTGCCGTGATAGTAAATGAATTTGCCGTCCTAGGAGAGGTTTTTAGGCCTCTAGGTAATATGCATATCATAGCTTTTTACGAGGTTTTGGGCTATATTATTGGCGTGCCTGCCACACATGTAAAAGAAGCGTTACATCCTGAATCAAAGCTAAGACAAAGCAATATTTTAGAAATGCACGATAGGCAAGATATCAGGCTTGATTGCGTATTTAAGTTTTTTTACATCTACTTTAGCACAGATATGTTAAACGCTCAGGGCGACATTTTAGAGGTTTTTAGATCGACGTTTTTTAAAGCTGGCAAGTCACCGCTCAAATTTGACGATTTTAGGCATATAAAAGTAGACGAAGCCGCTATAAAAAGCCATATTTTAAAGGCGGATAAGGGCGTAAATATTTTGCTTTACGGACTTCCCGGCACGGGTAAGACCGAGTTTGTCAAAATGATAGCCACCGAGCTAGACAGAAATCTTTATGAAATAGCCTCAAAAAGCCGATATACAGACGATAATTATAGCGGTGAAAAGCGATTTTTATCGCTAAAAACTGCGGACAAGGTTTTAAATAAAGAGCGCGACATCATAATGTTTGACGAGATAGAGGATGTTTTTAAAGGCACAGAAAGGATGTCTAAAGCGTTATTTAACTCGACTTTAGAGAACAATAGCGTACCGACATTTTGGATAACCAACGACATAGACGAGATAGATAACGCCTATATCAGGCGCTTTGATATAGTTATAGAGTTTAAAATCCCGCCCAAATTTAAGCGACTAGAAATACTAAAGCGCTACGCAAACGGCCAAGTAAGCGAGGAGTTGCTCAAAAAGCTAGCTAAAAACAGAGCTATCACGCCTGCGCTAATATCTGGCGCGACAAAAGTCGTTTCAAATTTAAGTCATGAAAGCAAGGATGAAGCGTTTAAGAATTTGATAAAAAGTAGCCTAAAAGCGCAAGGTTTTGTTACTGCTAAAAAAGGCAAGAAAGATAAAAACAAGGAGATAAATTTGCCGCAAAACTACGACGTGAGTTTGATAAATGCAAGCGCAAATTTAAAAGAGCTGGCAAAAGGTATAAAAGAGAGCAAAAACGCTAGGCTTTGCCTCTACGGTCCGGCCGGTACTGGCAAGAGCGAGTATGCCAAATTTATCCCAAAAGCCTAAAAAGCAAGCTAATCATCAAAAAAGCAAGCGATCTCATCGACTGCTACGTGGGAAACACGGAGAAAAACATCGCAAACGCTTTTAAAGAAGCCAAAGATCAAAACGCCGTGCTGGTATTTGACGAGATAGATAGCTTTTTGCAAGATAGAAGTATGGCTGCGCGAAGCTGGGAGATAACCCAAGTAAATGAGATGCTAGTGCAGATGGAGGGCTTTGATGGGGTGTTTATCGCCACGACGAATTTGATGGATAGGCTGGATAGGGCTAGTATCAGGCGCTTTGATATGAAGATCGAGTTTGGATACATGGAGGGCGCACAGGCGGCAAAGCTACTACAAAAAGAGTGCGAGTCGCTAGGTATAAGCGTAGATAAAACGGCAAAAAATAGCGTAGCAAAAATCAAATTTCTAACGCCCGGGGACTTTGCCGCGGTAGCAAGATCGGCTAAATTTAGCCCTATTTTAAGCACGGGCGAATTTATAGATAGGCTAAACGAGGAAATAAAACATAAGAATATCGAAAATAACGGCCGCATAGCGGGGTTTAAAGGATAGTTTTGAATGAGTTTTTGCCGGAACTACCCGGCAAATTAATGCTAAATGAGTAAAACCGTAACACTATCTAAGAAATTTGACGGTTTTTTGCCATTTTTCCTAAAATTTTTTGAAGCTTGTTTGTATAGGGTATCAAGAAAGGCGGTTATGGACTTAAAAGACTTAAAAAACGTTTTAAACGCAAAAGGTGAGATAATGGGCTTTAGCGGTACTTTTACGGAAGAGGAAATTTTACAAAAGATTGCGGAGTTACCTATAAAAAGAGCAAAATTTGTGGCCTTAAATTTTACGGCAAATCCTGAAATGCCGCTAGAAGTAGTATTAAAAATAGTAAAGGAGGTGGAACAAATTTGTAGTAAAAAATCAAAAATAGTCTTTAACATAAAGACTCATAAGCTTTTAGGCGAAAAAATCAAGGTGTGGCTTTTAGCTACGGGCATTTAAAAGCGTGCAAAAAATGTATCGGCACGAAAATCAAAAAAGGATAATCAATGATCTACGAACAAATAAAAGAACTAACGCTAAATAGCGATAAAAGGGCACTTTCAAAGGCACTAGGTTACGCAAGAGAAAAGAACTTCAGTAGTGCTCTTGCGAATTTGCAAAGAGCAAATAGCTTAGATGAGTTTATGTCAAAGGGGCATTTTGACTGGTCGCATAGCTCAAAAACGCTTGTCCTTGCTCTTAGCGAGCACTTTGGGCTTAATATCGAAGACGAGCTTAATGCCGCAAAAATCCGTTACGACGAGCGAGCGAAATTTAGAGGCTCTTATATCTACATAGATACAAATTTTAAGAGATTTAACGAGCCAATTTTCGCCCTTGCCATGGTGCAGCACCTAAGGTATATCAGCCTAACGCCGTTTTTAGATGAACTATGTTTTAAGGCTCTAGACGAGCAGCTAAATATAATCTCTAAAATCGTTAAAGACTACTATCAAAAGACGAAATCGCTACCCGTTTTTGGCGAGATAACGGGCTTTAAACTATGTTTTTTAGGCAAAAACTATACGCTTGATACGGATGGAAATTTTGTACAAAAAGAGATTTTTGAGTGTATAGCTACGTTAAAATTTTAGACAAAGGAGAAAATATGAATTTATCCGGACGCTACGAGCGGATTCATAAATTTTGCAGATGTTGCAGGATTTATTATGCAGATTATATTATAGATGACAGTGCATTGCTGGTAAATTTAGCTAAGAACCTAAGCCAAGACAAGCTTGACTACCTTTTACAAAACCACACAAAGCTTTGTTTGAGGGTAAATCATCATCTTTTTGAGTATGATGATTTAGCTCGCGCAGTGTTTTTTAAAAGCAAAAATAGAGGCCTAGCGATAAAAATTTATAAAATCGCGCAAGACCTTTGTAAAAGCGGCATGGACTATTCATACTTGGCGATGGCTATGTATAAAACTTTAAGAGCTAAAAAATGGTGTAAAAGTCTTTCAGAAATAGCTCAAAATAGCATAAAAAATGGACTTTGCTATATAAATATGCTAAATTTTATAGAGATAAAAACACTAAACGGACTTAAGGCCGAAAATTTTTTGCAAACTGCGCTAACGGCAACCGATTTTAAGGCGGATTTTTATCTCGATATGGCGCTGGAGCTAAAGCAAATAGGAGGCTTTGATGAGTTTGCCTATAAATTTTATAAAAAGTGCATAGAGAAAGACAAACATGACTTCTATCTAAGTTATGCTCACGTTTTTATAAAGGACAGAGGTGAGCTAAAAGCACTCGGCATAAAACCGAAACGAAAAGAGCAAAAAGAGGCTGTAGCTTCAAAAGAACATAAAAACAAAGACGAATATCTAAGCGAGCTAAGTGAGACAAGCGACTTTTATAAATTCTACGATGTTTTAGATGATATGGCGGAAGAATTCGGCAAGCAAAGATGGATATTAGAGCTTTATAAAGACGGAGAAATTTATGCCAAAACCGCGGCCGATTATGCTTATGTGGCAAGTAGCGTTATGATGGATTTTAAAGATAAAATTTATGCAAAAGAATTTTTAGATAAAGCCGTGAAACTCTTGCCAGATCCTAGAGAGACGTTTTTTGTGCTTGATATCTTAAAAGAACTTGGCGATAAGGAGCTTTTAGATATGGCTTGTGAAAAGCTACTAAGCATGCCCGATCCTAGCTATATGAGGATCGCTAGCTACTTAAAAAATATCAATCCAAATTTAGCCAAAGAGTGCGCAGTAAAAGCCGTAGAAAATGCCAAAACCAGAACAGAAATTTTACATGCAGCTACTGATGTTTTGGATATTTTCAAGGATAAAGGATGGGCGATAGAGATAGTAAAAAATGGTATAATTGACGTGGTAAATCAAATTTAAGGAGATGTGATGGAAAAATTTTATGAAAGAAATTTATATGTTTATGAAAACAATGAGTCAGAGGCAAGAGATTTTTTGGAAGAAGTGGTTAAAAATTTTATAAAAGAGAATTTTAAAATAAATGAAGTATGGAACGACTATCCGTTTTTAACCAATGAAAAACAGTCTTTTTCAGCTCTTGTGCCAGCTATTCATAAGCTCACTGGGGTTGTTTGGTTGGAACAGCCATTTAAGAGAGTAAATAAAAGAGCTAGACAAGAAACGGGCAATGATGAGACACAAAGATTTATAGATCTTGCGACGATGTACGGCGATAATAATGCAATGTATCTTTTTGAAGTGAAACACGGCTGGCATAATTTTTCTACTAATAGCTTTGAACAATGTTATTGCAATAGATGGTTTAATGCAATCAAACAAATATCGCATTTGACGTTTCAAAATTTATCGGTTTACGAGAGAAAAAATACAGTGTTTTATAAGATAGCTTTTATGATCGTTCCGTCATATTTGACTTATGATAAAAGTAAGAAATGTCAAAATGATAAATTTCCTAGTGCGATCGAAAATGCGCAAAGATTGTTTGATGAACTAAAATTTGCAAAAAGTCAAATGCCGAATTTTGTCATAAGTTACAAGCTTGATACGAGCAGGCATTTTGATAGATATGAACAAATTTTTCCATTCTTAAATTTTATTATTAGAGTTGAAAAATTTGGAAAGAATATAGAAAATGGTTAATTATGGAGCAAATATGAAAAGATTCTGGGGGCTTAGGCCGTATATGGAGATTAGTGATTTTATATCGTCTGTAAAGCCAAAACAACTGCTTTCTAGCGAATTGAACGATATCCTGTCAAAATGTGAGGATTTTAGAGAGTATTTGTATTTGGCAAGGCTAGCTTTTGATGAGCTTGAAAATAACGAAAATAGGAAAAAGATAATAAAAACTATCCTAAAAAGGGCGTTGCAAGTATGTAAATATCCTATGGAACATTTTTATATAGCTAGAAGCATCTATGAAAATTTAAACGATAAAAAGCTTACCAGAAAGATCATCGTAAAACAGATAAAAAGATTTAAGATAAATAATTATTTCTTACTTTGTAAGCAAAATATACTTAGTAAAAAACAGATCAAAACAGCTATAAAAAGCGCTTTAAGCTCAGGCATGAAAAGGCGAATTTTTTTAAATTTCTTAGATTTCCTAAGCAGGGTAAAAAAGTATAAATCTGTATGCAAAAAATTTTATAAAAAGGCCAAAAAAATTTAACCGATGGCAACGACGCATATGACGATGAGCTTTTGAGAGAAGAAGCGGCTGTTTGGCAAAGAGTTAGATCAGCTAACGCAAAATAATCTACGTGATTTTATCCATGATGTGCATGCGACGTTACAGATCGCATGCGTACTTAAATTTTAGACATTTATCTCGTTAAAATACTCCTCTATCTCATCTCTTAGCTCATCTGCTAGCTCCTTTGGTTCAAGCACCTTGATAAATGGGATGTAGTAGTATATGAGTGGTTTGATCTCCATTATGTTGGTGTACTCTATATCGATGACGATGGAGCCATCTGGATCCTCGCCGTATATGCTTTGCTTGGCATATGGTTTTCTCTCAAAATACTTCTTTATCTGCGGCGCTAAAAGCAGCTTGGCTATCTTTGGCTCATCTAGCGTCGCCCATGCGGAGTTTATATTTTTTAGCCTATCTTCTATTTTTGCCTCTATCTCAAATTTATCTTCAAGTATTTTAATGCTCGCAATGCTTTTTAGATGAAATTTTTTAAATGTATCGTTTTTGCCCGTATCAAGAAAAAGCAAATACCAAAACCCGTCAAACATCGCTAGCTTTAAAGGTTTTGTCTTAAATTTAAAGTTATTATACTCGCACTCCACCAGTCTTTTTTCTTTGATGGCGTTTTCAAGTAGTTCGAAATTTGCAAAGTCTTTTTCGTCTAGCTTTTCGTTGTTTATATTGGTTAGTATAGGGTGGTTTAGCCGGCTAGTGATCTGCTCTAGCAAGACGTGAGCCTTTGAATAGAAATTTGCACCCATAGTTTTTGAGATATTATCTAAGATATTTATGATAGTTCGCTCTTCTTGATCTAGGTTATCTTTGGCCTCGGTTTTATCCATGCTCCACATCCTACCTTTTTTTACGGCTCCGTTTTTGGCTAGCACGTCATAAAGATCTCTTTGTATGGTTTTAGTGCAAACACCGAGTTTCTCGGAAAGCTCGGAGATGGAGTGCGGCTTGTTGCTGATAAGAACGGCTATATCGTTTATACGCTCGTATTTACTTGTGCTGGTTTCGGGGATGATTTTTTTAGGTTTTTGCATGGAAGCTCCTTTGGGAGTATTATAGCGATATAAGACTTATAGTTGTCTAGTTTTAAAGGTATATATAATGTAAAGATGTTTTTATCTGTCAAAAGATTGATATAAATTTAAAAGATTCTTATGGGGTTATTTTGGTTATGACATAACCTGTCGTGCCCTTGTGTTAAATTTCCATCATAATTTAAATCAAAGGAGAAAAGATGCTAAAGTATATCATAGGAGGCGTAGCACTACTAGCTATTGGATACGGATTAAAGACTTATGCCGACGAATACGGGATATTTGATGAAACTAGTGACGAAAAAAATAAGGAAGCGGATCTTGTTTTGGCCGATGAAGATGAAAGCGATGAGCAAGAGGAGTATCCATCTGGGTACGCCGCCGGCATCTAAGCAGTATAAAGCAGGCAAGGACAACATTTGGACCAAGCTTGCTTTGAATTTATACAATATCAAATAAAAAAACAGCAAAGAAGTTAAAAAATACCGAGAAAAACGCTGAAAGATATAGCATAAAAAATCATAAAATGCAGTTTGTAATTTTAAACAACATAAAAGCATAGATTAATGATTTTAAAACTATAATTAACAGAATAAATTCATTAGTAACACCAAAAGAAGGTAAAATGCAGGTAAAATTAGAAAAACCGATGGGGGGGGTAACTCTAGAGACAAATATCTTTCATCAAATTTAATCACTCAAAAATCAATAAACTTCACCATAAGGAACACATATGCAAATTTTAAAGCAAACATATATTAAATACTTGCAAGACGTGTCAGCGATACTAAGTCCTCTAAAATTTGACGTAAAAAAACAGGAAGAGCTAATAGGCTCTTTGCGAGCAACAGAGCTTATCGTGCCCGTTGTAGGCGGCTTTAGCGCAGGTAAAAGTACTCTAATAAACTCATTTCTAGGCTCAGGCGTATTGCCTACAAACATTACTCCAGAAACCGCGCTTGCGACCGAGCTAAGATACGGTGAAGAAAGTTATTTTGAGGCAGTAAAAGAAAGCGGCGATAGCGATAGATATGATCTTACTCAAACAGACGAGATCAAAGATCGGGCTGCGGAGTATAAATTTCTACGTCTTTATCTAAATAACGCAAATTTAAAAGCTATTGCACCGCTCGTACTTGTTGATATGCCAGGCTTTGACTCGCCAGTACAGCTACACAACCAAGCAATTTTAAGTTACTTAAGCAAGGGTAAGTATTTTATAGTGTTAATCAGTGTTGAGGATGGCAATATAACAAATAGTGTGCTTAGAGAAATACAAAATATCAACGCATTCGGCAAAGGCTTTTCGTTTTGTATAAGTAAGGCAAATTTAAGAGCGCCTAGCGACGTAAATTTGATACAAAATAGGATAGAAGAGCAATTAAGAGATTATTTTGATTACCAAAAAGGTGTTATAGCCCTCGGGCTTGACAGTGGCGACGAGTTAAAAAATATACTCGAAAAAATTGATTCAAAAGGACTTTTTAAAAGTATCTTTGAAAACGAATTAAAACAAAATTCATTTGAAGCCCAAAGCGCTATTGATACGACTAAATCAGCCCTAAAAAGTTCCAAAGAAGACGCACAAAACGCTATAAACGAGCTAAAGTTGGGTATAGAAAAATTAAAAGCTAAAAAGCAAACCGCACTTAACGAGATACAAAGCAGATATTCAGACGGTAGCGTAAATTCCGTTATTGCAGCGGTTGCTAACGATATAAATATGAATATAGACGCTCTAGCAGGGCTCGCCGCCACCAACCAGCAAGGTTTTAGTACTGAACTAAACGGCATAATAAAAACATCGCTCGTGCGAGAAATAAAAAGTAAAATGAGCGATATTGGCTCGCAGCTAGTAGATAACTTTAGTCTCGAGATGAGAAGCTTGAATTTGACTGATTTTAAGATAGATGACGTATGGATAGAAAAAATTTCACAAACGACAAAAGAATTTTTACAAAAAGCCCAAAATGGACTTGTAGATTTTAGTGAGAAGCTTAAAAGTGGCGAAAATGCAGGTAAAATATACAAAGTTATAACCACGATCATGGGTCTCACTACGGCAGTTGTAAATCCTCTTTTAGAAATTATCATTATATTTTTGCCAGATATTATCTCGTTTTTTACTCAAGGATACGCCGAAAACAAGAAACGCGAACAGGCTAGAGATCAGATAATAAGCAACGTTATACCTTCTATCAAGTCTAAGCTTAGAAGCGAGATGCCCGCACTACTAAACGAGCAAATAAGCGCTATGATAGAGGTTGTAAGCGATAAATTTGAAGAGCAGCTACGGCAAAAAGAAACCGAAATATCAAAAGTCATAGAAGAAAAAAGCGAAGATATGCAGGCTATAGAAGCTCAAATTTTAGCTCTTGAAAATGCAAAAGAGGCAATCAGGACACTAGCAACTCAAATTCTATATAAGTAAGGACCAAAAATGAACGTAGTTAAATTTGCTAAAGAGCTTGAAGCCATCATAGCCAAATACGACCTCGGTAATGAAGTTTCACTTTTAAAACAAGATAATTCTGTCTCAAAAAGTTCAGAACTAGAAGCTGAACTAGAAGCTATGCAAAAAGATGGTAGAACGCTAAAGCTAGGAATCATAGGACGAGTAAAATCAGGCAAAAGCTCTCTTATAAATGCACTTATTTTTGAGGGCGAAGATGTGTTACCAAAGGCTGCTACTCCGATGACAGCTGCACTTACGGTTTTAAAATATGGGCAAAATTTGGAAGCGCAGGTCGATTTTTTTAGCGAAGAGGACTTGCGGGATATCAAAGAAAATGCGGCAAATTTTCAAAAAAGAAAAAACGAAATAGCCGAAGTTAAATTTAACGAGCTAGTAGAGCTTGAAAAAAGAAAGCAAAAGCTAAATTTTAAAAAACTAGATCAAGAAAAAGAAGCCGAGCTACGAAAAAGGGCGATGAGTATCGCCGAACAAGAGATGCGCAATGACGCAGCTTTAAGTGCAGCCGCCGAGCAATACGAGCGTATCGAGCGTTCTGGGGTAAATTTAGCAAATTTAGAGGGATTTAAAAACATCTCTGCTGCTAACATGGACGAGCTAAATCGCAAGCTTTACGATTTTGTCGGCGCTGATGGCAAATATATGCCCTTTACAAAATCCGTAACGCTAAAACTAGATAAGGAAAGTCTAAAAGATATAGAGATAATAGATACCCCCGGCGTAAATGATCCCGTCGTCTCAAGAGAGGAGCGCACAAAACAGCTTTTGAAAACTTGCGACGTGGTGTTAGTCGTTTCGCCTTCCGGCCAGTTTTTAAGCTCGGAGGATACGAATTTACTCGACCGCGTCACTAAAAAAGACGGCATCAGAGAAGTATACCTAGTGGCATCTCAGGTAGACAACCAACTCTTTGGCAGTGAAAAAGAAAAAGGTGGCGGTTTGTTACCAAAAGTACTTGACAATATAAGAGAAACCTTAAGCGCCCAGCAGTCAAGGGTTTTAAAAGAGATAAAAGCTCAAAGTCCGGAAGTGGGCGACAGTCTAAATGAGCTTATAGATAGCAAAGTTCTTTTAAGTTCGGCGGCAGCGTTTTATATGATGAAAAACTATGACGATCAAGGCAACTGGGATTTAAACTCAAAGCATGTTTGGGGAAATTTAAATCACTTTTATCGAGACTATTTCGACGACAAACAGTCTGCTTTAGCAAATTTAAATTTGCTATCGGGCATAAAGGCGATTGAGCAAATAGTCTCAAAAGTAAAAGAGAAAAAAGAGGAAATTTTACAAAAAAGAAGCGCAGAGTTTATCTCGGTTAAGTCTAAAAATTTACTCAATTATCAACAAGCTGTAGAACAGCAAATTCAAGAAAAGATGCAAATACTGGAAAGCTCTGATATAAACGAGATTAAGCGTCAAAGAGAGCAAATGATAAAAATCAAATCAAAAGCCGTAGAGGCTGTAAATACCGCATACGAAGACTCTATTGAAGGATTTGAGCTAAATATCAAAGACAGGCTTTTTGCCAAAGTGGAAAGCTACTTTAAAAAGCTAACCGACGATATAGCTAGCAGCGAAGCTACAGAGGAATATAGTTACAAAGTCAAAGATAATGGATTTACAAATTTATGGGGACTTTTTGGTGATAGATACAAAACAAAATACAGCACCAGAACCACCGTAAAAGCCGGTTACGTCAAAAATTCTCTCGATCAAGTCATATCCGAGGTAGAAAATTTAACCGAGATAGAGTATAGACAAAACATAGCAGAATGGAAAAAGAGCCTCTATAAATCATTAGTATCCTCGGCTAGAAGTGTCGTGGACGACGACGTATTAGATCCGGTTATTATTTCTCGTACGATAAGGGGGACTTTGAACTCGGTCAAAAACCCGGATATCAACTATAGCGGTTCGTTTCCGAAAGAACTACAAAAAAGCGGTACCCTAAAAGGTTACGAAGCCGAGCAGTTTTTAAGCGCTGCGGGCGAATTTGCCAGAAATCTAAAAAGCAGAGTAAGGAGCGACGTAAAATCTAGCGTCGATGCGCTGATTGGTTCGTTTAAATCCCAAGACGTGGCAAATGTTATTTTTGTAAAATATGATGAAGAGATAAGCTCCCTAGTTAGCGATATAGAAAATAAAGAGCAGGCTTTAGATAGATATAAATTGATACTAAAGGATATAAAAGATGCAGGCAGAAGGTAAAACAAAGAATGCACCTACAGTTAAGGAGTTATTAAAAAGCAGAAAAATTGGGCAGAATGGAGACTTGAAAGCGTCTAATCAAAAACAGGAACTGGTCTCAAAACTCCTTACGGAAAAAATTAAAGAAAAAGAAGAACAAGATAAGGTTTTAACCGACCTTAGCCTTAGACACGAACTAGTTTCAAGCCTCCTCGCTGCCAAAGTCCAAAATAAAGGCGTAGCGATGTTCCGCGAGACGTTAAACGGCGATTATATGGAGTTTGCCAATGCCGATGATACGCTGGCAAACGAAGCCGAAGTATTGTTGCAACTTCAAAATATAGAAAAAGAGCTTAGTATCATAGCCGCTTGCCCTGAGCTATATCAAAAAAATATCATAGCCGTCGGCGGTGGATTTAGCGCGGGTAAATCGGAATTTATCAGCAGTTTTATGGATTCTGGCATAAAGCTGCCTATTTCCATCGAGCCAACTACTGCCATACCCGCATACGTCATGAATGCGCCCAAAGAGTATCTACTGGGTTACTCCAAAAACGGCGGCGCAGTTGACCTGCGTAAGATAGATAACAATTTTCACGCTAGGCTAAATCATGATTTTATGAAAGGATTCAAATTTAACTTAAAAGAAATTTTGCCATTTATCGTGCTAGGCACGAAGCTTAAATTTGAAAATATCTGCTTTATCGATACTCCGGGCTATAACCCATCAGGCAATATAGCAAACTATGGTGCCGACATAGATACGGCAAAAGAGTTTTTGGAAGAAGCGGGAGTGTTTTTATGGCTCGTGGGGCTTGACAGCACAGGCACGATGCCAAGCGGAGATTTGGAGTTTTTAAGCAGCTTGGATCTAGAAAACAAGAAGCTATACATCGTGATAAACAAAGCCGACCTAAGAGCGCCTAGCGACCTAGAGGCCATTACTGAAACCGTAAGGCAAAATCTAGATAACTACGGTATAAACTACGAAGGCATACAGACCTTTAGCTCCGTTAGAACTCTTGAAAATCATTGCATAGTCGGCAAAAGCTTAGATGAGTTTTTGACCGAATGCGATACGCCTAGCCAAAAGCATGTAGAGATTTTTAATAAGCTAAAAAATATCTACCAAGCCTACAAAGAGGCTATAAAAAATAGCATAAAATATAAAAACTCTATTAAAAAGACATTGCATTCAATAAGAATGGATATACTAGAAGAGGGGGGATTAGATGATGTCGACAGTAAGATTTTAAAATTAAAAAACAAGAGTTATTTTAGCACCGAAAAAGAAGAAAAAAATCTAAAATTTCTCGAAATCGTGATGGATAAATTTAAGGAAGCTGTTAAGGTGGTGTTTGAGATTAAGGATGTTCGGGTGGATTTTAACGAGATTGATATAAATCAACAACAAAAAGATGAAATATTGTCCATGCTAAAAAATACAATAACAGATTTGAAAAAAGAGAGGAATGTATTGGCTGTATGCGGACTGGAATATGCAGGAAAAACGTCCTTTATAAATAGTCTTATAATGTCTAATTTTAAAATACCAATGTATGATGAAAATATCAATAAAGATGAAATGTTTATCATTGATAGTGAATATGAAAGAATTATATCTCATAGTTATTGCGGAAAGACTATAGATATGCAACCATACGACCAAGATTATCATCTAAAGCTATACTATGAAGATATCCGAGATAAGTTAGATAATATCGTAAAAAATATAATAGCTTTTTCACTTATGCAATCTAAACTAAAATATAAAAATATATGTTTTATAGATATTCCAAATTGGGCTATAGATTATTTAGACTATAATCTTTTTAGTAACGTAGACGGCCTAATACTAATATCGTCGGCTGATAATATCACTATAACAAATAAAGAACTGGACTTTTTGGAGAATGTAGAAGTTGAGAAAAGTAAAATATTTGTTGTAATAAACAAGGGAGATAAAAAAGAGTTTAATAACGAGATAAAATCCATTCATAGCAACTATATAAATACTATATGGGGAAGAAATATGAATATTGCAGGAGTTCAAACATATAGTTCTATTAATTCCCATTCTGGATGGTATTGGACAAATCACCAACAAATAAATGAATTTTTAGATAAAATGAATACTATTTGTGATGCACATAATATATACGATACTTTTTTGCAACAGCTGCAATTTTTATATCAATCCTATAAAAACACTATATTAAAACAGCCCAAAAACATAAAAGCATCGCTTGGTAAGTTTAATTATCGCGGCGTATATTACAGCGATTTTACAAATTCTTTAAATATGTATATAAATAGAGTGATACCAGATAACACAAAAAATAAGAGATTATTATTTATATCTAGATTTGTAAGTAAAATGGCTCTTTCGGATATTGAAAATAAAGATATTCAAGATTTTGTATATAATCTATATAATCTATATAAGGTGTCTAAAAAATCAAAGATAATGAGGCTAAAAACATTTATAAAAAAGCAAATTGATGAATTTAATGTATTTAAAGAATGTGTATTTGATATTGCTGAAAAACTAAGCAAAGATATAAAAGAGGATTTCGGTAGAGATATGTATAATGAATTTTTAGAACAACTAGAAGAAGGATGCCGTTCTTATCTAAATTATTTAAGTAGTCAGGTAGGCTAAAAAGTCATCTTATGTTTTAGTAAAATGATTCTTGTAAAAGTAATTAAATCTAAGGTTTAGACCCGATGTGATATTTTACGCTTCTTTACTATAATTTTATAGAATTTAACAGCAAAGAGGCGCGATAAATCCATGCCTCTTAAAAATCCTATAAGGATAAAATATGGCAATACAACCAAAACCGTTTAAAATCTACTGCCCAAAGTGCGACTTTGAAAAGATGATTCAGTTTAAAAGCGACTGCTTGGGCGCTGGCGATTTTAAGCAAATACCGCAAATTTGTCCAAAATGCGGCAACGAAGGTCTAGAGCGCAAAACTGTATCCGCTAGTCTTGGTGATGCTATAACTGAGATATTTAAAAAGGCGCTTAAGGGCTAAGTCGGCTATGCTTAATACAACGCCTTGAATATCCACTATCTATCGGGAATACCGGGGGGCATATGATACTTTGTATAAAAAACTTTTGGAGTCGTGTTAAGCATAGATTAGCTGAATTTAAAGATATCTTGTAAGACGACGCGACGGTAATGACCCAAGGGAAGCTAAGAGAAAAGAATTTCTTACTTTATCTTAAAGAGCGTGAATCTAGATATAGCAACAGTGAAAATGTAAGAGGGCTTTATTGTATTTTGCTAAAAATTAATAAGAGAAAATCCGCCTAACTTATCTTGAGCCAAATTTTTTATCTTATATAATATCGTAAAGAATTACGATCCGCCAATAAGCAATATAGAATTTTATAAATACTCCCAAACAATCTTAGAAGAGTACCTCTATACCGATCTAAAAGTAGTTGATTGCGTATTTTATGATAGTTATACGGATGCAAACACCGATACACGGTATTATTGTTTTACAGATTTTGACGAAGTGAACTTTAAAATCAAAGAGATTAAACTAAAAAATAAAAATTTAAATTTACTATCTTGCTACAGTTTTAAAGTAGTTGATGGCAAGCCGTTGGAGCAAAGCATAAAGCCTTCAGATAAACAAATATCTTATTTTAACATCGGGTCTGCGTTTAAAAAAACGAGCGGAAAAATTACGATCAAAAGCAAAGACGGCAGACGCTTTGGATTTTTGAAAGATGTTTATATTCCTCAAAAACTCTTAGAAAAATTTAATATCACTCAAGACTGTTACGCAAAAATGATCTACAAATTTGATCCAAAAAGAAAAATAAACCGCATTATTTATATACAAAAAGAACAATAAAAATCTAAACCTCCTTAAAACTACAATCCCTGCAAAACCTGCATAACTAAAAGCGAAAGCTTAGGT
>CALCKS010000177.1 GCA_937965895.1 uncultured Campylobacter sp. | reverse complement strand
AATTCGCCTCAAAGGGATCAAGCCCTCGCTCCACGCACTCGACCGAGGCGTAGAATGATTTTAGATCGATGACGGCGTAGGCGGGAGTTTGGATTTTCATGGGTGATTAAATTTGCTTGCGCGCTAGGCGGAGTTAAAGAGCGGCTGGGTGAGCCAAATTTGACTCAGCCGCCGCAAATGCTTTTAAATTTAGCCTAAAACGCATCGTCGATAGCTTGACAGATGATATGCCCTATCATGATATGCATCTCTTGGATGCGCGGCGTATCGTTTGACGGCACGACCAAATTTAGCTCGCAAAGCTCGTTCATAGTGCCTCCCGTGCGGCCGCTTAGACCGATGGTTTTGATACCGATTTTTCGCGCGAGCTCGAGCGCTTTTACGACGTTGCCGCTGTTTCCGCTAGTAGAGATCGCGATGAGCAGATCGCCCTCGCGGCCCAGAGCTTCTAGCTGACGCGAGAAAACAAACTCATATCCGTAGTCGTTGCCGATCGCCGTGAGCGCGGAAGTATCGGTCGTTAGAGCTATGCCAGCTAGCGCGCCACGCTCGGTTTTATAGCGACCCGTTAGTTCGGCTGCGATGTGCTGCGCGTCTGCAGCACTTCCGCCGTTTCCGCAAAGTAAAATTTTACCGCCCGCCTTTAGCGTCGCTACCGCCGTTTCGCAGGCTTTTTTGATATCCGCTTCCAGCGCAAACGTCGCCTTAATAGTGGCTAGATGCCCCTCTAGCTCGCTTTTTATCATCTCTTCAGTCTTCATTTTTTATCCTTTTTATCGTCGCGCTCGTGCTTTTGCCGGCTACAAAATCCACTAGCCGCACGTCTTTTACGACGTTGCTGCCGACGACTTCTTTACCTTCGTAGTCCGCGCCCTTGACGAGCACATCCGGACGCAGCTTTTCGATCAAATTTAGAGGCGTTAGCTCGTCAAATATCGTCACGTAATCAACCGCACCGAGAGCTGCTAGCACGGTAGCGCGGTCAGTCTGCGAATTTACGGGGCGAGTGTCGCCCTTTAGCGCGCGCACCGAGGCGTCGGAGTTTAGCCCGACGACTAGTATATCGCCAAATTCCCGCGCTTTAGCCAGATAGCTCACATGTCCCGCGTGCAGGATATCAAAGCAGCCGTTTGTAAAAACCAGCCGCTTTTCGCCGCGATTTGCCAGCGTCGCGGCTAGTTCGTCCGCGCTTTTGATTTTCTCCTCAAAGCCGGCAGCGTTTTTACGGCGCACGAGTTCGTTTATCTCCTCAAAGCTAGCCGTGGCCGAGCCGACCTTAGCCACGACGACCGCAGCGGCTAAATTTGCCGTCTCGATCGCCTTTTTGATACCTTCGCCAGCGCCCAGCATCACGCCCAGAGTCGCTAGCACCGTATCTCCAGCGCCAGTTACATCAAAGACCTCTTTTGCCAAAGCTGGAAATTTAACCGCCTGCCCGTCCTCTAAAAGCGCGATGCCCTCCTCCGAGATCGTGATAAGCGAATGGGTCAAATTTAGCTCGTTTTTTAGCAAATTTAGCGCGGTAAAAAGCTGCTCGTCGTTTTCTATCTTAAAGCCCACGGCCTCGCCCGCCTCTTTTTTATTTGGCGTTAGCAGCGTAGCGCCCTTATATTTCGAGTAGTCCGCGCCCTTTGGATCGATTAGCACGGGCTTGCCCGCATCCGCGCATGCCTTTATCAGCTTTTGGCACAGCGCAGGCGTCAGCACGCCCTTGCCGTAGTCAGATAGCAGCGCGACGTCGTGGCTCTCTAGCGCGCGGGCGAAATTTACCGCCAGCTCGTCCTCGCACGTTACGGCTTCGACGCTTTCTTTGTCGATACGCACGACTTGCTGATGCGTCGCCATCACGCGGCTTTTTATCGAGCTCGTGCGCCCTTTTTCTCTTTTTATAAACTCAGGCTTAGCACCCTGCTCACGCAATATCCGCTCTATCTCGTCGCCCGTCTCGTCATCTCCGAGCACGCTCATGACGCCTACTTTTGCGCCCAAAGAAAGCAAATTTAGCACCACATTGCCCGCTCCGCCTAGGCGTTTGGTTTCGTTTTTTATCTTTACTACTTGCACGGGAGCTTCAGGCGAGATACGCTCGCAGCTGCCCCAGATGTAGTGATCGAGCATCAGATCGCCCGCGACTAAAGCACGTACTTCACGCATTTATCTCTTCCTCGTATATCCTTTTTATCTCGGCTGCATAGTCTTTTATGCCCTCTTCCAGGCTAAATTTAGGCTCGTAACCCAGCGCCTTTTTAGTCGGCTCGATGTCTGCTTGCGTATGGAACTGATATGAGCGCGCGTACGGGTTTGGGATGTATTCGCAAGGCAAATTTGACCTCAGCTCGCGCTGCAAAATATCCACGATCTCTTGGAAGCTTCTTGCCGTGCCAGTTGCCGCATTATACACGCCGCTAGCAGCGTTTAGAGCGAGCAGGTTTGCCTGCACGATGTCTTTTATGTAGACGAAGTCGCGCTTGATTTTGTCGCTACCCTCAAAGAGGCGCGGATTTTTCCCGCTTAAAATTTGCAGACCGAACTGTAGCACCATCGAGGCGGTTTTGTTTTTATAAAACTCCCTAGCGCCGTAAACGTTAAAGTATCTCAGCCCCACGACCGCTACGCCCTTTTTAGCGTATTTTCGTCCTAGATCGTCCATTTTTAGCTTTGAAAAGCCGTAGACGTTATTTGGCGCTTCGCATTCACCCACTCTTTGCGGGCTTTTTGCGTTGCCATATGTGGCACCCGAGCTCGCGTATATCATCCTAGCATTCGTTTTTTCGCAGATATCTAGCAGATCTTTAAAGCTATTTAGATTAGTCCTCATTAGCTCGCCTTGCTCGGTTACCGTGGTATCCGAGATCGCCGCCTCGTGAAATATTGCGTCTGGGGCAAATTTTTCGATCATGGCTAGCGTTTTAGCGCAGTTTATGTCGCCCTCGTAAATTTCGCCCGAAAAGCCGAGCAAATTTTTAAAATGCCCGAAACTTTTTAAGTTGCCGTTGCTAAAGTTCTCGTCGCTTCTAAATTTATCCACGGCGAGCACTTCTACGTCTTTTAAATTTTCATCGAAATAATGCGCCAAATTTGAGCCGATGAAGCCCGCCGCGCCCGTGATTACGACTCTTTTTATATCTTTCATATTTTTCCTTCTTTTTTTAAAAACTCTAGCGCCTCAGCCACGCTTTTTAGACGGTCGTCCAGCTTTAAATTTACCCCGACGCCGGCACTCTGTCCCGCCTGCACGTCGCTATCCTTGTCGCCTATCATTATTGAGCGCGCAAGGTCGATGTTTAGCTCGTTTGCGGCCTTTAGTAGCATGCCCGGCTTTGGTTTGCGGCAATCACAAAGAGCCTCCGGAGCGTGCGGACAAAAGTAAATTTTCTCTATCTTTACACCCTCTTTTTCAAACTCGCCCAGCATAAATTTGCAAAGCTCGTCAAACTGCTCCAGCGTGTAGTAGCCTCGCCCGATACCTGATTGATTCGTCACCACGACTAGCGCGTAGCCAGCCTTGGCAAACTCTCTCAAAGCGGCGAAAATACCCTCTTTAAAAACGAAATCCTTGCGTCTATAAACATAGCCCGCATCCTCGTTTATAACGCCGTCGCGATCAAGAAACAGCGCCTTTTTGGACGCCGTTTTAAACCCTTTTTTATCCATGCCTAAAATTATACAAAAAAAATCTAAATTTAACCGAAAATCGCCGCCCGCGCCGCGCTAGAAACTAATGTAAAAAAATAATGTAAAATTTAGCTTTTAAGACTATAATACGCTTACAATTTTATCAAAAAGGATTGAAAATGAAAAAGCTTATCATTGTTTCAGGTGCAGCCGCATTGCTAGCGGGCAGCCTATTTGCCGCTGACGGCGCGACCCTTTACAACAAATGCAAAGCCTGTCACGGAGCCAAAGCTGAAAAAATGTATCTAAACAAAGTTCCTGCGCTTAACACGCTTTCAAAAGAAGAGATCGCCGAGAGCCTAAAAGGCTATAAAGCCGGCACTCTAGATAAATTTAAAAGCGCAGCTATGATGAAACCTATCGCAAAACCTCTTAGCGACGACGACATCACAGCTCTATCAGAGTACATCCCTACTCTAAAATAACCCTTTTCGGCGGAACTTTTTCCGCCGATTTTTCTCTGCTTTTTATTTCGCGCTTCATTTTAGTAACTTTTTTATAAAATTTCTTTTCTTTTAAGCTTTTAGGGCTATAATCTCGTCTAAATTTCTATCAAAAAGGACGAAAGATGAAAATCTATCACATTGCAACCGCCGTTTTGGCGCTAAATTTATCTCTGCTTGCGGCTGACGGCGCAGCTATTTACAAAAAATGCTCAGCCTGTCACGGCGAAAAAGCGGACGTAAAATACGCAAACAAAGTGCCTGCGCTAACTAGCATCAGTAAAGAAGACCGCATAAAAGCGCTGCAAGGCTACAAAGACGGCTCAAACAACGCCTTTGGTATGGGCAAAGTCATGCAACTGCACGCCAAAAATCTAAGCGACGAGGATATGGCGGCGGTTAGCGAGTATATCGATAGTTTAAAATAATTTTTGCGGCTTACTGCCCAAAATCCTTGCGCACAGAGTCAACATGAACCCTGCGGCACGAGCTTGAAAAAATTTCGGGCGTTTTTTGGCTAGCTTTTTCTCTCCGACCAGGTTCAAATTTAGGCTTTTGGTTTTAAATTTGAGCCTTTATTTCGGCTTTAACGACGCAAATTTGACGGGCAAATTCGACTTCATGGCGCGATATGAAATCAGATTTAAACGGAGTCGAATTTGATACGGTAAATTTGAGATTCGGGATAAAATTTGCGCGCAAATTTAGCCTCGCTTTGCTTTTTGCCGCCTCACAAGCTAGGCGCGAATTCAGCAAGCAAATTTGCCTTCGCGGTACGCAATAAAAAACAAATTTATTCATAAAGCTCCGCTGGCGTCAAAGGCCAATTTGTCGCGCATGAGCCAAAAGTAAAACGTGGCAAGCCGCAAACGCCCGTTTGTCAAATTTATACTCGCGGCACGAGCGACTCTAGTGCAAATTTGAGTCGCCCCAAATCCGACTTTTACAGACTTTACGCGCCCGCCACATCCTCACACAAACATATAGTTTCGCTTAACACGGTCAATATTAACACCGTTTTGCAAAAACCACCACCAAATCTCCTTATAAATTTTTTCATTGTAAATATAGATAGAAAAATATTTCATATTGATTACAGACGCTTGAAAACTATTGCCCTGGATTGGTTCCGCAACTCTCAAAAACGGCAAAAATCTAAAGCCCCTTAAGCTTTTATTTAAAAATAGATAAATTGTTAGTTTGAGAATTATGTTACTCAAATACATAAAAAAGACCATTGCTACGGCTACGCTCCGCCAAGCCAAGAGCATCACGATAGCAACGACTATAAACAATACCTTATCGCTTATCGCCATCTTTAAAAATCCCTCACGAACATCCGTCACAGTAAAGCAAAACTCGAGCTCTTGCTTATCCATCTCGCATCGTCTTTTGACTACACCGTCTTCTATAAACTCGATGTATTTATTTGCAAATTTGATCTCGTGATTGGCGTGAACGACCGTGAATATGTATACTATGAACGTTAATATCGCCAAAAATACTACCATGTCAAAATAACCGGCTCCATCATTATAAAAAATAAAATGTAAAAATAAACCAGAAAACGCCAGGGGTATAAAGAAAATAGTATACACAAAAAACCTCTCATAGCTTTTGATGACGAACGGCTCTTTGTCATAATCGCGCAGGTTATTTGAGCCAAATTTATCCGCGCCAAGGCTGTTTGCGAGGCTATGCGTTTTAAGATTTCCGTTCAAATTTACTCCTTTATCGCGGCGTTTACGGTTGCAAAATTTAACGCCGAATTCGTTCGACTAGCCCTGCCAGCAAATTTCGCCGCTCAAATTTTACCGTAAATTCGGCTTTAAATTCGCGCCCGCACGGGCAAATTTAATCCGTCGCCTCCGCAAACCAGTAGCCGCGCCGAACGCAAAAATCCAAACGGCAAATTTTGCCGTCCAAGACGCCAAATTCTGGCTCAAATTTACGCTGGACATTCAAGCCGCACGCGCAGCTCGTCAAATTTGGTATCGAGCTTTGCGGCGACCGACTAAAATTTACCACTCAAATTTGGCACCCAAATCCCCACCGTCAAATTTAAAACGCAAATTTATCCCCAAATCCCGCCGACGCTAAAAATCAAAATTTCGCGGCAAATTTTACGACCCAAAATAACTAAATTTTAGCGGCAAAGACGAACTGAACACAGGCGTAAATGCGCCTCACTCAGGCGGCTTATAGCCCTTTTCTTTGCGGCGCAGCTCCAGCTCGTAG
>CALCKS010000176.1 GCA_937965895.1 uncultured Campylobacter sp. | reverse complement strand
AGCTAAAAGCGCCAAAAAGCGAGGAGATAACGACGCCCGAAAGCACCATTATAATGACGTTTAGCTTGCCTCTGGCTATGAGCTGGCTTAAAAAAACTACCGCAAAAACGGCGGCTAGTCCAAAGCCAAAAGCCATTAGTGAGACGTAAAGCACGGGTAGAGATAGGATGATAGCGATGCTAGCTCCACCGCTGCGCCGCTAGATACACCTAGGATATCTGGCGATACCAAGGGATTTTTAAAAAGCCCCTGATATACTACAGCACCAGACGCAGAAAGGGCAGCTCCCACCAGCACTGCAAATGCGATACGTGGAAGTCTTATCTGTGTTATGACAGCGTTTGCCTGCTCATTTTGTGCACTTGAGCCTGTTATTAAAGAGTATAGGCTATTAAAAATTTCGGCCGCAGTGAGACCATATCTGCCAAGAGTCAGTGAGACAAAGGCGCAAGCTATCAGCACGATCGTTAAAACGGCAAAAAAGACTTTGTTATTCAAATTTTACCTCGCTTACGTCGTACCACATAGCGTAGCTTTTCGTCGTTCGGTAAAATTTAACTCCGCCCTTATCTTTTACTAGCCATTTATCCACGTTTTTTCTATAAATTTTCTCTTTTTCTTTTGGGATCTCGCCTACAAATTTTAAAAATTCGTAAGCCTCGTCCTTGCTCATAAAACTCTTTTCGTAAATAGTGTCAAATATCCGCACATTTACGTTTGCACCCAGATCATAAAGCATATTAAAAGTGACGTTGTAGCCAAACATTCTAGGATTTTCGTTTATAAAAGGCGGACGTTTTGAAGCTCTTTCGTCGATGCCCGCAAGCAGATCCATCCAAATTTCTCTAAGACTTGGATAGTCCTCTAAAAAGCTAGTTATACATACGTATTTTTTCGTTGCGTCGTTTAGTTTTTTTATATCGCCAAGACCGACTGAGCGAGAGGCGACGACGATATCGTGCTTGCCGATTATTTCTAATGCGTCCTCGTCTAGCCAACTTTTTTCATAAAATTTATATTTTTTACGCCGGCGTTTTTGGCGTTTTGCTTGCAAAATTTAAGCATCTCTCCAAACGCGTCAAGCGCGGTTAGGCTTTTAGCCCGTCTAGCCATAGGTACGCTAAGGCGTCCCGGTCCGCAGCCAACGTCCAGCACGCTATCTTCGGACGTTATCGGTAGAGTGTCTGCTAAAATTTGTGCGCTACGTTTCTCAAGTTCGGCCATGCCGTTATACATCACGGCTATTTCGTCCCAATTAACCGCGCTTCCGCCGGCTCCGTCTCGTGTCATCGGGGCAAATTTAAGCTCTCTGATGGTCTGCCAGTTTAGTAGTCCTTGCATGTTTGCTCCTTAAATTTAAGACAGGACGCCTAAACTATCCAAGGCGTCCTAGAATGGCAAATTTTAAAATTTGACTTCCGCTGGGAGCATAAACGTCCTGCTCTGTCCTAAAAAGATACTTGTGCCCGCGCCCGTCGTAGTTCCGTCGATATTTGACGGGAACATTCCGACCCAGTATT